>CAYJWS010000008.1:0-30503 GCA_964373925.1 uncultured Gammaproteobacteria bacterium | reverse complement strand
CCTGCCCTCTTTTATCCAGCAATCTTCATGAAAGATTATTGAATGAAGGAAAAAATTGACACGGAGATAAAAAAATGCTATATTCTAATAATAAAAAATAAAAATTATGCCAAGACTCGCTGAACAATTCACGGGAAGAGAGTATGAGCTTAATGCTTATGGTTCATGCGAAGTCGGCCCTGAAACAAAAAAGGTGCTATTGGATCTTTATAAACTCTGGGATGAACTTGATTGGGACGAAAGAAGCAAAATCCATACTCTTGATATCATTAGATTAATAGCGAGAGAATATACCGAGAATCCAATCAAGCCAAAAAAACCGCTGGCTCGCGACATAAGGGACTTGCTTTTAGAAAAAATGGATCTGGACGACGAACCAGAAAGGCTTGGCTTTTACAGCGCGATTGATACGGTCTTGGATAGAAAAGGAATTGACGGATTCTTTATGCTTGATGGCGAGCCGCGGCTCGCCGTGACTACGGATATCACGTTGCAAGATGAAACAAAAAAATATTCAAATTTTCCAACACACGTCATTTTACACGGTAATCTCTTGCAAGATGAAGGCGAAAATACCGAAGAATATATCCAAAGGCTTGTGCCATTTGTTGATCAAATAAAAGAAGGATTTGATGAAGCTCAACGTTCTTTTCAAAATAAGAAAGGAGGAAACCATGGGAGATAATCTCTGTAAAAATTGCAGAGAGCATGAAAGAGCGCCGGATTCTAACCTCTGCGGATACTGCCAGGAAAAATTTTGCGTCGCTTGTGAGCTAGCAGATCGAATTGAAGATTCTAATTTTTGCAAAAATTGCAAAGACCCTGAAAAAATTATTGTAGTATGCCGCGGCTGTGGCAACAGGTTCTGGTTGACTCCAGAAGAGCAAGGCACAAAAATGCTTTTTCAATTTGATGACATAAAACATATTGGGCCAAAAAATGGCATGACGGTGAGCATGACAAGATGCAATGTATGCTACCACAAAAACAAGGGGGAAACCGTAAAGATCGTTGTTCTCTAAAAAAACAATAACGCCGCCCCTCCGCAATGCTCGGGGCGGCTTTTTTTATCCAAAAGTAAAAGTAAATGCTTTGAGCCCGGGCGAGTAAATAATTATTTCTAGCGTATGCTCGCCATATCCATCCGGGTCATTCACAAGCTCATACAGCCGGCTCTCCTGAATAGAGAGTCCTCCGACCACTCCCGTATCTTTTCCCGCCTGATAGCCAATACTTACGCCGTCTATTCGCACATCAATCTTCGTTAAACTATCCGCCATTGCGACAAAATAAACATTTTTACCCTTATATCGAAAAATAATTTTAGCGTCTTTTTCTATATTTTCCGCGTACTCATCGGCGATATTCCACTTTCCCACTAAATATAATGTTTCGGGCTGTATTTTTTTCGGCTCAATAAAATCTTGTATTCCGCTTTTTTGCTTCATTCCATTCCCGAGATATTCGTTTCTTGAACTGCCAAAATATACTTCAGGACTTTTTGGCATCTTAGTATTTGACTCAATAATTCCTTCTGGCGAGGCCACGCCCTTAAGTATCTCTCCTTTTTCTCCTAAAAACTTCATCCTCTCTTCTAGCAACTCTTGAATTTTCTTTTCGGTTTCGTTGTACGCTCCCTCGCCAATATGATCATAGACTATATATCCGTCAATATCTATAAGATATTTATGGGGCCAGTAACGATTGCCGTATCCTTGCCAAGTGGCGTATTCATTATCCTGGACAACAGGATACTTGATCTTGGCGTTTTCAACTGCCTTTTTCACATTGTCGTATATTTTTTCAAAATCAAATTCTGGCGTGTGCACGCCAATAATCTCAAGTCCTGAATTTTTATACTTTTCATACCACGCGTTGAGATACGGCTGGGTTCGCTGACAATTTATACAGCTATATGTCCAAAAATCTATAAGCACCACCTTTTTCCCAATCAATTCTGAAACGCTAATTTTTTTTGTATTTATATACCCTGAAATACTCTGGAGTTCAACGGCTTTTGGATATTTCTTTTCTTTTTCTTCTTTGGGGGTTACAGTAATGCTGGCCGCATCTTGGCCGTCTGAATCGGCTCTTTTTGGAATATCTGCTTTTTGCGATTCTAGAAAATAAATCACGCCTAAAATTGCCATTAAGGCAACTATTAATAATATTATTTTCAATTTTTTATCCATAGTAATTTCATATTTCTCTCTCGTCCCGCTTATCACTCCTCCTCTTTATAAGAGGAGGGCGGGAGGAGTTATTGTTTAATAAATTCGACTCCTCTAAGATATTATTCATTACTCCATCAATATTTTCCAACACTTCATTATTCCAAAATCGCAATAGAGTAATATTTTGCTTTTGTAAAAATTGAGTTCTTATTCTTTCATACGCATCATTCTCATTATGTTGTCCACCATCAATTTCTATCGCGAGCTTGAGTGGATGACAATAAAAGTCAAGTATATAGCTTCCTATGCTCCATTGCCGATAAAACTTTAAACCATTGATTTGTTTATTTCGAAGCTTTGACCAGATAATTTTCTCTGCCTGTGTTTGATTTCTCCGTAATTCTTTCCTTCTTTTTTTGAAAATCAAGTCATTATTCATTGTTAATAACTCCCCCAGCCCCTCTTAATAAGAGGGGAAGCAATGTAAATATATTACTCTTTTTAATAAAATAAAATTTTTCTTTCTTTAACATCCTCTTTATAAGAGGAGGGTGGGAGGAGTTATAAACTTTACTTCTTACTCCTTTAGTAATATTTCACTCCAAAGTTTTCTCTCCCACAGTGTTTGGTTTTTACGCAATTCTCTTGAAATATGTTCTTTCATATTATTAGCGCCTCAACCTCACCTTAATCCTCTCCGTAATCGGAGAGGAAATCTTTTATTTCCTTAAATATTTTTTTGCAATAAACGGGATGACAATTCCCATATTTAAATATCTCTTTTGGAGATCGGAGGGAAGATACTGGAAGTCGCCTATGACTTTTCTGCAATTATTACTCCCGCACCCGCACTTCATTGTCCATCCAAAATTTTCTTGCAAATGGGTTGAGTAATCCCATGTTATTTCTTCGCCTGGCGCAATATCTCTTACGGCTGCAAGAAATAACCTGTTGTCCTCTACTCGAATTCCGCAATTCGGATCGCACGAATGGTTGACATAATCATCAAGCTCTCCCGAAGGCCCCATATACGATGATTCGCCAATTTGCATGTAATGGTCGGACACGCCATCATAGGGCATAGGAAGTTTTTCTAGCGTAAAAATTTTCCCGTGAAATTCCAAAATTTTTTCTCCTCTCAAAAATTTCCTATTGGCAAACACGCCTTTGCCGAATTTCGCATCTCGTATAATAAGATCTGCCATACTCACTGTTTCCTCAAAAGAAATGCGTTTAAAAGCTCAAAGTTCGCGATCCTGCTCAAGTTGCCGGTAAAAATGAGAATGCCAAGGCCAATAAGAATCAGGCCAAAAAGAATATTTATGTAGCGCACATACTTCGCAAACTTTTTTATGAATGTTCCTGCCTGCGCGGCAAAAAGCCCGACTATCAAAAAGGGAACTCCCAGTCCGAATGAGTACGCGAGTAGAAGATAAAACGCGCGGCCCGGCGCGGTTGCCGCAAGTCCCAAGATTGCTCCAAGCGCGGCTCCCACGCACGGAGTCCAGCCCGCCGCAAATGCAGCCCCAAAAAGTATTGATGTAAGATACCGTGATTTAAATTTTACTTTCACGTGGATCTTGTGCTCGCGTTCAAGAAATGGAATTTTTAAAAGTCCCATGAGATACAGTCCAAAAAATATTATCAAGGCGCCACCTGCCCTTGAGAGCCAGATCTGTACGTCATAGGCCACCCTTTCAAGAATGGTGTTGAGCAAAACGCCCAAGGCCGCGAACACGAGCGAAAATCCTAAGACAAAAAAAACGCTATTGATGAATATGTCTTTTCTTTTTGTCTGCTCTTCGCCCACGGAAGCTCCTGCCAAATATGAAAGAAACCCGGGAATAATAGGCAAAACGCATGGCGCCAAAAAAGAAACAATGCCCGCGACAAATGCTACGAAGATTGAAATGTCAATCATATTTATTTGCTTAATTGCGAATTAATCTCCGAGATATATCTTTGCGTATCCCAGCTTTCCGGAGATTTCAAGACTCTCTTGCCGTTTTTAACAAATACTTTTGTGTGCTGATACGCCACTCCAAATTCACGTGCCAGCGCTTTTTCCGCGTCATCGGTATCATCATCGTTATAGTTTACTCGGAATCCGACAACTTTGTCGGTCGAAAGCTGATTAAACGACTCATACAATTTTGGAATTTCCAATTTGCATAGAGGACACCATGTCGCGTAAAAATATAAAACAACAAGATTGTTAGACTTCAAAGCCGCGTCATAGTCTGCTTTGTTAAAATCCAAAACCTTCGCTTGTTTTCCCGCAAGAACCGCGCCCTTGTAAACCATCGTCGCATCTTCTTCTTTTTTCATCATAGCTCCTTGTTCTTTTATATCACTAACCTTTTCGGCTTCCATCATCGCTCCCTTTCCATCAACCTCTAATAGCTCAACTTCAAATACGAGCGTTGAATTTGGCGGAATCAAAGGAGAAGGCGATCGGTCGCCATACGCAAGATCCGACGGTATCACAAGCTTTCTTTTTCCACCGGCTTTCATTCCGAGAACTCCCAAATCCCAGCCCTTAATGACGCCGCCTGTGCCTAAGACAAATTCAAAGGGCTGTCCCCTATCATAGGAGCTGTCAAATTTTATGCCATCCTCAAGGGTGCCCGTATAATCCACCTTTATTTTATTTCCATTTTTTGCCTCCGGACCATTGCCTATCGTAATATCGGTTTTCTGTAATTCCTTTTTCATCATAGCTCCTTCATCTTTTTTCTCGTTAGACCCTGAGCCTGCCGAAGGCCCTGAATTTTGTTGAAGGGTCGAAGGGCTACCATCCTTTTTCATAGAGTCATTTATATTTATGCTTGCCTTTTTTTTGCATCCGCCAAGGATAAGAACGCTTAAAACAAGCGTAAAAACTAAAAACCATCTTGATGTATATTTTTTCATATTATTTTATTCATTATTTATTATTTTTTGTATATATTAAAGCTATAATCTTTGCGAGTATCATAGCAGTTAAAGCAATAACAAGCCAAGGATCAACAGAGTGGCTAAGCGTTTGTACGAGTATTCCAACGACTAAAACCCCAGCGCCCGCTAAAAATCCAATTCTTCCCGCAATCATCCTATGGAGTCCCTCCCGCTCGTCTGCTGCCCTCTCGCGCCAAATGAGGCTTGCGAATATTCCAAAAATAATTATCATGAGAGCTTCCATCATCATAACTAAAGACGTTGGCATAAATATATCAAAAGGATTCAAAAATGCGATCAATAATACTATGAGTACTGCCGAGATAATAAATTCGTACGCGTTGTTATTTTTCATAAAACACCTCTTCAACGGATTTTTTAAAAAAATTTCCTATTTTTAATGCTAAAAGCACGGAAGGAATATAGTTTCCCCGCTCAATCGCAATAATAGTCTGGCGCGTCACCCCAACGGCGTCCGCCAAGCCCTGTTGCGTAATTCCGGTTTTTGTACGATAAGTATGCACTTGATTTAAAAGTTGCTCTTTCATAAAAATCACTTATAAGTAGTATAGGAAGATAAAAATGGAATGTCAAGTTAACTTTACATCACTTGTGGATAATTCAATGCTGTATAAAAAATACAATTATTTTTTAGGATGTACAATTGTTTTTTAAATGGATTATATTTCACGCGCAACGTTTAATAAATTCTTGAAAAATATTGGAATATATGTTAATTTCATAATGCGTTTTACGCTATTGTTTTGATCTTTACATAACATAGGAGGATATGTGGAAGGATTTGATATTTTTGATTGCATATCGCCCATTGATTACCGATATTGGGAAAAAGACGTAGCAAAATATTTGTCGGAAAACGGCTTTACCACATATAAACTTCTTGTGGAAGAAGCGCTTATAAAAGCATTGTGTGATCGCAAAATCTGCACGGAAGATGCCGTAGCCCAAATTCAAGCCGCCGCAAAACAAGTAACCACACAAGAAGTGTATGAGGAAGAAAAAAGAATCGAACACGATATACGCGCTCTTGTAAACTGCCTTCGAGACAAAGTGTCCGACGACGTCAAACCATTTATCCATATGACGGCGACATCGTTTGATATTTCAGACACTGCCAATGCCGCGCGCTACAAAGACGCTATTCAAAAGGTTATAGTACCCGATCTCATTATGCTTGAACAGATGCTTGTGAACATCACTATACGCGAAGCGCATACAGTTCAGATCGGCAGAACGCACGGCCAGCATGCCGTACCTATCACCTTTGGCTTCGCGCTTGCCGAATATGTTTCGCGCCTTGGAGAATGCATTGAGATGATCAAGATGCTTGCGCCACGGCTTGTTGGCAAATTTTCCGGAGCAGTAGGCGCTTATAACGCGTCATCGCTATTTTTTGAAAATCCAAAAGAATTTGAAAAAGAAGTGTTAGGACACCTTGGAATGCGGCCGGGAGAGCACTCCACTCAAATAGTGCATCCCGAAGCGCTCACTCGCGTTATGTGCGAGATGACAATCACCGCCTCTGTTCTTGCCAATCTTTCTGATGATATGAGAAACCTCCAAAGGACGGAAATCGGCGAAATTGGAGAAGAATTTGGCGCTGACCAGGTAGGCTCATCCACTATGCCGCAGAAAAAAAATCCGATTAATTTTGAGAATGCGAAAAGCTGCTGGAAAATAATAATGCCGAGAATTATTACGGTGTTTATGGACCAGATAAGCGAGCATCAGAGGGATCTCACCAACTCCGCTTCTGCGCGCACATATCCGGAAACATTATGCTATGTCTCCTCTATGGCAAAAAGGCTCGCGAGAACGCTGAAAAAACTTGTCGTTGACAAGGATAATCTCGCGCGCTGTGTCGCAATGCAGAAAGATTTGGTCTTAGCGGAACCTCTCTATATTATTCTCGCCTCCCTGGGACATCCAAACGCCCACGAAATGGTAAAAAAATTGACGCAACGAGCCCAGCGAGAAAAAGAAACACTGCTCTCTCTTATGCACAAAGATTCGGAACTTTCCCCCTATATAAAGAGAATGACCGCGAGGCAAATAACGATCTTTGATGATCCGAAGAATTATATCGGAATCGCTCCACAAGAAGCCTTGCGCATCGCGCACAACTGGAAAGAAAAACTCAATATATAATCTCCCACAAGCCCTGTTTAAAAAAACAGGGTTTTTATTTTCTTACTTTAATTACAAAATATGTTTTTTTATCTCATGTGCCTACCCTTTTGTCATTGCGAGGAATCCCCGAAAGCTTTCGGGGATGACGCGGCAATCTCGACGATTGAGATTGCTTCGCTTCATTTCACTGCGCTCGCAATGACGATAGTAATGGCATTGCGTAATTCAATGTCCTTAGATAAAATACGCTTTTAATAAAATCTTATAAAACTAAAAAAATAGCAATTGACTATTGGAATATCCAATGTTACAGTATTTCAAGATATCAATATTATAAATTGAACTAAAATTCTTGCTCTCGTAACTAATAACTAATCTTTAATGGTATGAAAAAAAAGATTTTTTCTATACTCATACTTATTGCTGTTGCCATTGGTTTTTGGATATTTCTTCAAAAACAGTCAAAAAATTCTTCATCTATTGAATCTGACACGACCATAAATGGAGACTTTAAAGTTGAAGAGGGAAAAAGGCTCGTTATAAAAAATAATTCCTCCCTGACAATTAAGGGAAACTTTGATGTCCGCGGTGACATAGAATGCGAGAATGGATCCATCCGCATAAACGTTGGCGGAGACGCGGATATAAACGATGCGATAACGTGCAATATTCCCGAGGTGACTTACAGGGATGAAAATACAATGGAAGGAATTTCTCTTGTTTTTTCCCATTCGCTTAAGCTCGGCAAAGACGCGAAGATCCAAACAAACGGAAACGTACAGCTTGTGGAAAAGGAAGAAATGCTTGCAAAGAATGAAGCGGAGCTGGAAAAAATTTTTAACGAAGCCGCGGAAAATACCGGCCAAGGGCAAAGAATAGGTCCTTTTATCGAGCCAGCGGAAAAAAAAGCAAATGCTACTTCCTTATATCCTTTTGGCTCGCCTCTCCACTCGCAAACCGCAGGCTCTCGCAAACTTTTTTCACTCTTTACCATTCCTTCCGCGCAAGCGACAAGCCACGCCGTCACAGTGTCCGGAAAAATTACCGTAGCCACTCCCCCTGCGGGCGTAAGAAGAATTGTCCTATTCTCTTTTCCAACGGCGCAAAAAATGAATTTTGAAGATTTTGAGCTTGCCGGCCCCAACGGCAGAGGAGGCTCGGATGACTTGGACGCATCATGCCGCGCGAAAGGGGCCAAAGGAGACGACGCATTCAGGATGCTCGTCCTATCTCCGAATATTACCGTAAACAATTTTACGCTTCGCCTTGGAAGCGGAGGCAATGGCGGGAATGCCCAGACAAAAAAGGAATGCAGGTCCGGCGAGGCGCAAGGAGGCGAAGGAGGCGAGCCAAGTAATTTTAAAATGATAGCGACTCAAGATTTTACAATAACCGGCGCGTTTACCATATACCCGGGCACAGGAGGCAGAGGAGGAGATGCAAAAGCTTTTGGAAAAGACGGCGGCCCAAGCGAGAATGGCGCAGACGCGAACGCTAAAGCCGGCAACGGAGGAAAAAATAACAAATCACTTTCAATACAAGGAACGGTAGCTGGAACTGAAAATATTTCCTTTGGATCGGCAATCGGGGGGATCGGTGGAAATGCTGTCGCATCCCCGGGCAGGGGCGGAGACGGCCAAAAATGCGGTGAAAAAGGCGGAGACGGCGGCAACGGTTCTGCTACCGGCGGGAAAGGCGGAGACGCCTCGCTCAAAGTATCCGGAGGCGCAACACGATCGCCTGATACAGAAGATGTGGGAGGAGCAGGCGGAGACGCGGAATCAAGGGGCGGAAAAGGCGGTAGTGGAGGAAATTGCGATTCCAAGGGTCCGGGTGGAAATGGAGGCAAGGGAGGCGATGCGGATTCCAGAGCAGGCAAAGGCGGCACGGGCACTGACAAAAACGGTGAGGATGGAAAAAATAAAAATCAAACCGGCGGAGACGGCGGCAACGGAGGCGATGGCTGTAAAAAAGGCAAGGCAGGAAAAGGAGGCAATGGCATACCGACCGGAATTGGCGGAAAAGACGGAAAAAATCTTTGCGGTCAAGAAGTGAAAAAAGATACGACATATGTATCGCCCTCACCTGCTCCATCCGATTCGCCAAAAACATTTGATACAAAAACTATCAAGGCAATAAAATATCAAAATAAATTTCTCCCAGTTGACCAGCTTATTGTAGAAAATGAGGCAGGCTGCGGAGCCGATCATTGGCACGCAAAAGCCGGAGTGGTGAAGGCCACGGACAATAGCATGGTAGGCGACCCAGGACCACAGTGCGGCTATGGAAAAGTACAGGATACCCCCGCAATTGAGGTAGATGTTGACGCGAGCCCTTAGTAAGGGTAATCTCAAAATATTAATATTGTCAAATTTCAAGCGTTAACTTAAAAAACACAAGCTCCGAATTTCTCGGAGCTTTTTTATTATTGAAAATACAAGTTTTTTACTCTATAATACTTTTATATGCAACAAAACACTTCATGGGGAGAGGTGGCCGAGTGGTACGGCTCGCTTCTTGAGGAAAAAGGCACGTATCAGCGTGAGCTTATACTCCCCAATCTTACATCCCGAATGAATATTCAAAAAGGAAAAACTATCCTTGATCTTGCCTGTGGCGAGGGATTTTTCTCGCGCGAATTTTATAAACGAGGCGCAAATGTCATCGGAGTTGATATTTCAAAAGAACTCATAGAAATTGCCAAAAAAAAGATAAGCGACATACATCTTTCCCCAAAAAGAAAAATAGAATTTTTCGCCTCCCCTGCCTCGCGCCTCAACTTTATTAAAGACGAGAGTATTGACGGAATTACAATTATTTTGGCGTTGCAAAATATTGAAAATGTCAAAGAAGTCCTGCGTGAATGCGATCGCGTTCTCAAAGAACGCGGAAGCATATTTATAATAATGACCCATCCTGCCTTTCGGATACCCAAGTCAAGCTCATGGGGCTGGGATAATAATACAATACAATTTAGAAGAATTGACGCCTACATGACAGAACAAAAAATTCCAATTAAAATGTCTCCGGGAAAAAATTCATCACAGCATACGCTCACCTTCCACCGGCCACTACAATACTATTTTAAAGCATTGAAAAAAAATAATTTGTGCGTGGCTGATCTTGAAGAATGGACATCAAACAAAACAAGCACCCAAGGCCCAAGAGCCGGAGCGGAAAACTTTTCCCGCAAAGAAATCCCGCTGTTTCTTTATATGGAATGCAGGAAAATAGCATAAAGATAGTTTCAAAACTTACCTTATATGCTCCCCCCCCCTCGTCATTCGACCCCGAGCTCATGACCGAGGGGTGAGGGGAGTCAAAGGGGGTCATAGTGAACATGGCATTCCAAGACCTCCCCCATCCCCTCCTCATAAGGAGGGGAACGAAAAAATACAATAAAAAAATCTATCCTCATCTTCTGGATTCCCCCGAAAGCGTTCGGGGGAATGACGAAAAAAAAACTAAATTACGAATTACCTGCTTGAAATCTTCCCCATAAAAATTGACAAAATCATAACATAATCTATAATATACATAGCATTTGTTCATTAACAACACTCTTTAACAAAAGGATGATCGATGAAAATATTCTTGAAATGTATCGCTCTTGTAGGCGTAGCAACTTTTTTCATGTATTTGATTTCATCTGTATTATATAAAATCCACATTGAAACTCTTGAACTAGATTCAATCGCTTTTCAAGAACAATATACTGCTACCATTAAGGCATTTAACTTGATACAGCCTTATTTGGATATTGAACAAAAAAACGCGTTAGAACAGCGCATCCTCCAGATAGAATCCGCCGGCATCCCCGCTCATGAGGAATGGTGTAGTGATAGCTTTGCTTCAGTTCTACAGGATATAGTTTTGGAAAACTGCAGTTGGGCCAAAAGAAAAGTTGAACCGCTTGACATCTCCTGCGAAGATGAGTCGGAAGGCATTGAAAAGATTCTAGCTCCGATTCCCCGAGAAAAAGTGTGGCAACTATCATGGCAATTACATAATCTACATTCTGCAATCGATCAAAAAACCGAAAGCTGGCAGGATCTCGCAACAAAAGAAACAAGAATTGACAAGGCCATAAGCGCCATCGAAGAGCTCTTTGCAAAAAAAGATAGTATTCAATTGAGATGAAAGGATTAGCGATGAAAGACGAGATTGACTCCAACGATGTCTTTTTTGTATCTATTGGTTCTTTTATTTTTGGACTGTTGTCGTGCCCTGTTTTTCTTTATATTTTTGGGCTTATCAATAATAGATGGGTAATGTATTTTATAATATCGAGTTTTGCATTTGGATACTTTTGGTTAAGACATAAATATAAAGAAGTTTTATTCAAGTCTAAAGACTATCGCCAGAGAGAAGAAAAAGACGCTGAAAATCATAACAGTGTTACTCAAGGCAATATTTAAAACTCAAAAAAGCCACGGCTCAACCGCGGCTTTTCTATTTTTTTGTTTAAAATAAAAGAATATAATAAAAATTAACTATAATTTTAGAATAATTTTAATTTCTTAATTCTCATTTCAAGCTCCTAAACTCTTGATTTATTTATAGATTCATACTATAATATATTACAAATCAAACATGGTGTTTGATTTCGCTCTTTTAAAGCTATTTTGGAGTGGATGGATATGGTGAAAAATAAGCTCATCTTCTTTATTTACCTTCTTATTGGTTGCGCTACGCATAAAGAACAGCCTGCAAAAATTCAAAAACAACCACTATTATCTAAAAAAGATTATCCTGTAAGAATAAAGAATCTGACATCCCATTCGTTTGAAAGAACGCAAGATGATAGATATGCAATAAGACTCAAGATAACGGACAAGAGCACCCTAAAAGGAAATTTTTACGCTGAAGCTATGATAGACGGATTATCCTATCAAATGAAGTACGCGGGCAACGGAGAATTTGTTTACTATCACAAGATAGGATGTGTAGCTTCTTTTGAGGTCAAATTTAAAGTTTATTATGCCAGTTTTACGCTCTTTCCCGACGAAGACTGCCAATATGATGTATATTGTAATCCTCAAGTGGGCACGCATAAAGTTGAGATAGCTCCATCTCCGGAAGAAATAGTCGCAGGCAGGAAAGAAATCATTTTTTCCTGCAAAGAACATTGCGAGTCGTGCTTTGCAGACAACCTTGCTATCTATAATAAGGGCTTATCACGTGTCAGTATACGAGAAATCTGTATCCAAAAATCCACATCCACCGAGCAAGGATGTGATACTTCAGGAAAAGGTTTTTCTTTTTTTCTCAATGGAATAACTTTACCGGCTTCCATCGGATGCGGAGATGGGATATTTCTCTCAATTTCTTACAAGCATGCTGAATATAAAACGCTAGGTACGCTCGTCATAAAAACAGATAGTCCAAAACAATCGGAAATAAAGATACATCTTGTGGGCATGTGTGCCGAAACAATACTGTCTCAAAAAAGATACTAAAGTTCTTTTTTAACAAAAAATATAAAGCCGACGCATTACAGTCGGCTTTTTCATTGAATAAAATAAAAAAATAGTATATAATATTTATACTATTTAATATTAAAAATTTCTTATGAAATTTCTTTGGGGATATATACGGCTTAATAAAAAAATATTGTTTGGTGCGCTTCTTTTAGCCGCCATTAACCAAATTTTTTCGCTTTTAGACCCGCAGATATTCCGATTAATAATTGACAACTACGCGAGCAAAGCCCTCACTCTCCTTCCGCAGGGATTTATACAGGGGGTGATTTTGCTGCTCTTGGCGTCCGTGGGAGTCGCGCTCATATCGCGCGTGGCGAAAAACTTCCAAGACTATTTTGTCAATCTCATCACGCAAAGGGTAGGAACGCGGCTGTATTCCGACGCTATTAAACATTCGTTTTCGCTTCCCTACTTCGCGTTTGAAGATCAAAGATCGGGCGAACTTCTGCAAAAGCTCCAGAAAGCAAAAACCGACAGCCAAAACGCCATCGCAAGCTTCATTAACGTTATTTTTCTTTCACTGGTGGGAATTATTTTTGTCATACTATACGCTCTCTCGGTGTATTGGCTTATTGGACTTGTATATTTTCTCATGCTCCCGATTATGGGAACCGTCACCTTTCTTCTTAGTAAAAGGATACGAGGCGCGCAGGCAAAAATCGTAAAAGAATCGGCAGACCTGGCGGGGTCAACAACGGAAACTTTAAGAAACGTTCAGCTCGTAAAATCGCTTGGCCTTGAAAAACAAGAAGTTGACCGGCTCAATAATGTCAACGAAAAAATACTTGCGCTCGAACTTAAAAAAATTCGGCTTATCCGAACATTTAGTTTTACGCAAGGAACGCTCATAAATATCATGCGATCACTCCTTTTGTTTCTTCTTTTGTGGCTGATATTTAATACAATTATAACGCTCGGCGAATTTTTTAGCATTTATATCTATTCATTTTTTATATTCAGCCCGCTTTATGAATTAAGCAATGTTGCAACGCAGTTCCAAGAAGCAAAAGCAAGCCTTGCCCAGCTGGAAAACGTCTTCAAGGTACAACCGGAAGAAAAGCCAAAAGACGCCGAGATTATAAAAAATCTTACGGAAATAAAATTTGAGAACGTGCGATTCCTTTATCCATCTTCGCAAAAGGCTGTTTTGGAAAATATTTCTTTTCATGTAAAACGCGGAGAAACCATCGCTTTTGTGGGGCCGTCAGGTTCGGGAAAATCAACTTTAATAAAACTTATTGTCGGCCTCTATAAGCCCAATTTCGGAAATATTTTTTATAACAGCGCAGATAGCGTGCGCATTGATTTTGAAGACTTGAGAAAACGCATAGGGTATGTCTCGCAGGATACCCAGCTCTTTTCCGGAACCATTCGGGAGAATCTTTTATTTGTTCATCCGCAGGCGTCGGATGAAGACTGCTTAAGGGTATTGAAGCTTGCCTCGGCTATGCCAATACTTGAACGAGGCCGCCAAGGGCTTGACACAAAGATCGGCGAAGGCGGAATAAAAATCTCCGGAGGCGAGAGACAGAGGCTTGCTATTGCGCGCGCCCTTTTAAGAAACCCTGACATTTTGATTTTTGACGAGGCAACCTCAAGCCTTGACTCGCTCACGGAAAAAGAAATTACTCAAACTATACAAAACATTGAAAATATCCATCCTAACATGATAACAATTCTTGTGGCGCACCGCCTCTCAACCGTCGCGCACGCGGACAGGATTTATGTGCTTGAGCTTGGAAAAATAATAGAAACTGGCACTCATGAAAAACTTATTTCCGCCCACGGCCTTTACTCCGCGCTCTGGCGAGAACAGATTGCGGTAGAAAGCATAAAAACTGAAATGCCTACTGTCTTCGCATAAATCAAATAAGCATGAACCCTAAAGCTTAAGCCGAAGGCTTGAACCCTAGGCTCATCAGCCTTGGGCTGAGATCTGCCTTTAGCATGACACTCTGGACTTGTCCACCGTCTTGTCCACCATAGTTTTAACGACGGTGGAAGTCCCCCGATAGCTATCGGGGGACGAAGGCGGATTGAATTTTTTCCCCAAATATGATACGATAAAAATGTGTTCATTACAATATTCACGAAATTATTTCGAAATAAAAATCTTACTGAAAGGGAAGGTGCATGCATGGCCCATTTGAAGACAGGCGCGATCAAAAGACTTGTTGTGCTTTTGGTAAAGCCAAGCAAATACGACAGCGATGGATACCTCCTTCGATTTATGAAAGGAGTTCTTCCTTCCAATAGCTTTGCCGCAATGTATAGCCTTACGAAATCGGCATTTTCTTCTCCGGCGCTCGCCATGCTTACGTGTGAAGTTCACACGTTTGATGAAGTAGTATGGCGCCAAAAATTTGACGCGAAGAAAGAAATAAAAAAATATCTTAATAGCAACACAAAGGTGGTTGTGGCGTTTGTTGGAGTTCAGACAAACCAATTCCCGCGCGCATGCGATCTTGCCTCTCTTTGCAAAAAAGCGGGCGCCGAGGTGGTTATTGGAGGGTTTCATGTGTCCGGCTCTATCTCAACCATGCTTGATGGCATTGCGGTAAGCGACGCAAGAAGAAGCGATGTCCCAAGCCCGCACGTGATGCCTCCAGAGATTGATTCGCTTATGAAAAATGGCATTATTATTTTTCATGGCGAGAGCGAAGGAATATGGAAAGACGTCTTAAGTGATATTGTCATAGGAAAACAAAAATTACTCTACCGCGGCGGCCTTCCTGACCTCATGAGCGCTCCTATCCCGAAATTTCCTCCACGATATCTTGAAGACTTTGCTGGCTGTATGGAAACGCTCGACACAGGCCGGGGCTGTCCGTTTGCATGCAGTTTTTGCACTATAATAAATGTCCAGGGAAGGTCAAGCCGTTTCCGAAATCCAAGAGAAGTAGTCGCGAAAGTAAAAACAATCTGCGATCAAAAAAAGAGAGCTTCATTCTTTTTTACTGACGACAACTTTGCAAGAAATCCGCACTGGGAAGAGATACTCGATGGCCTCATCGGGCTCAAAAACAGCGGATATGACTTCACCTTCATGGTTGAAATTGACCTTGCATCGCACAAAATTCCAAAATTTATTGAAAAGCTTGGTCTGGCGGGATGCTGGCAAGTATTTATTGGAATGGAAACAGTAAACCAAGATTCATTGAAAAAAGCGCAGAAAGGCCAGAATAGAGTTGTAGACTACCAGATGTTTTGTGATATGCTTCACGCGCATGGAATGATTGTTCAAGCGGGATATATTATCGGATTTGAAAACGACACGAAAGACAGCATCCAAAAGGACGTCGCGACTATACAATCCATCGGAGTCGACAATGTTGCTTTTTTTATCCTCACGCCCCTTCCAGGCTCTGAAGATCACATAAAAATGTACTGCGGCAAAATTCCAATGGATTCTGATTTCAATCTCTATGATTCTTTTCAGCCGGTATGCGAACATCCTCACATGAGCAGGGCGGAGCTTCAAGAAGCTTATGATAAATCATGGAAAGAGTTTTACAGATCTCATTATATGATCCGATCGCTCGAGCGTTGCCCGAAACATTACTACTGGTGGCTTTTCAAGATGTATATATGGTATCGAAACAGCGCTCTGGGCGAAAAAACCCATCCTATGATGTGCGGATTCATGAAGCTCCGAAGCCGAGTGCGCGACAGAAGGCCTGGATACGCCATTGATTCAATCCCCGTGCATATCGCAAAAGAATTGTGGCGATATACCCAATACTTCGGACATATTTTCCGTGAATTTTATATCTTCCAGCATGTGTATTTCCAATCCCAGCTCAAGCCCGAGATTGCCTCTCGCCTCTCTCAAGATGTCAGGGGTGTGAAAGATTGGTTCGCAAGAACATTCAAGCTTCCTGCCACTCGGGTATGGCTCAATGCCTTTTGGATAAAATACGGAAGGCAAAAATGGAACCTATTCTGGAAATGGCACTTGCATGGAAAGATGCTTCCGTATGCTTTTACGGAAATTGTATACACTATCCGCTTTTGGATGGCCTTACATAGGAACGCCAAAATAATGATTAAAGGATAGCAATATACAATAAGCCCAAGATATTTTTCTTGGGCTTTTTTAATGCAAAAAATCACCGCGCAAAAATTTTCATTGTTTTTTATCTTCTTTTTTAAGCATAAGGCACGCCGAGTTTATGCAATAGCGCTTGTTGGTGGGAGTCGGCCCGTCGTCAAACACATGGCCCAAGTGCGATCCGCATTGTGAGCACGTAACCTCGACTCTTCTCATTCCAAAGCTCATGTCCTCATGAAGTTCTACATGAGAATTCTTGGCAACATCCGAAAAACTCGGCCAGCCGGTACCGGAATCAAACTTCGTGTCAGATAAAAAAAGCTCCTGCCCGCACGCCGCGCACTCGTACATTCCCTTATCTTTTGTCTTATAATATTTTCCCGTAAAGGCCGGCTCCGTCCCCTTCTGGCGCAAAATACTATACTGCTCGGGAGTCAAATTTTTTTTCCACTCCGACTCGTCTTTTTGAATTTTATTATTCATACGGTTGACGTAATAAGTTAATAATAAACTTAAAATATTAATGTAAAGACTTTTATTAACTTTTCTTCCTTCTTTTCTGCTCTGCGTTTCGTACTTGTGTTTCATCCATTCCAAAATGATGCGCTATTTCATGCCATACGGTATTTTTTACGATTTCTTTTATTTCATCTATGGAGCTTGCGTTCCTTTCAATGGATTTTTGAAAAATTGTGATTTTATCCGGCAAAACGCCACTATATGATGTTGTTCGCCGAGTCTTTGGAATTCCTTCATACAGGCCAAAGAGCGTCCATCGCGGATGCACCTTCATCTTTTTGAGCTGTGCATGCGTTGGTTCGTCTTCAATAACAATTCCCACGTTATCAAGCTTTTTTAAAAAATCTTGAGGAATGGCGCGAATGCCCTCTTGCACTATTATTTCAAATTCTTCTCGTGTCATAATGTTTTTGATAAATAATATTTTCTTTTATTTTCAGGGAACCTTTCAATAGCATAACGAAGCATGGTGCGCGGCATCTTTTTATAATATCTTTTTAAAAATTTTTCTTCGGTTACAAGCGATCGCTTACCAACCTCGCGCAGCATCCAGCCGGATGCCTTATGGATAAGATCATGCGTGTCTCCCAAAAGCATTTTTGAAATCTTAAGCGTTTCTGAAAATGTATTATTTTTAATACAATGAAATGTCGCGACTATCGCGATTCTTCGCTCCCATATATTTTTTGATCGCGCAAGCCTGTATAAAATATTTTTGGGCCTATACATAAGATGCGCTCCCACAATCTTATCTGCGGATAAGTCCACTAAATCCCAATTATTCACAAATTTAGAATTCTTGAGATACAATGTATATATTTTTTCCCGAGTCTTGATATTAGCCTCTTTATACATCTCCACCAATATAAGGAGAGCGCATAATCGCTCCTCATGAACTTTGCTTTTTAAAAGTTTTTGAATTTCAATAAAGGGCAAATCATAAAATTGCCGCGCGACCAAACGCGTGTCGCCAACCGTTATTCCTATAAAAATATCCCCTTCTCCATATTCGCCCTTGCCAGTTTTAAAAAACCCTCGAGAAATCTTTGCGCGCTCATCGCTTGCCAATTTTTTTAGGGCTTTTTTTACATCATTATCTCTTGGCATAATTTTTCGGAGTAAAATTTTGTCATTCGAAATTCTTAGCTCTATGATTTTCTGAATAAATTTTCTCATTAATGCATTAAAATGTCAAAATTTCGCAAATGAACTACCCCGCAACAAGCTGCGGAGGTATCGCAGCAAATTCCAGGCGCGGTTCATTCTCCGAAGCTTTTATCCTCCTTCTCCGCCAGCTGGCGGATTCGGAGGATTCTCCTCACTTGAATTTCCCCGAAGCAAGCTTCGGGGTATTGCGGAGGAGAATAAAAAGAGAGCAGAACTTTCTGCTCTCTGCTTTTTGTTTAAAACTGTATGGCAATATAGCGTGCAACATCAGCTAGGCGCGAAGCATAACTGTGCTCGTTATCGTACCAGATGGGAATGGAAACGTGGTTTCCATCAAGGATTTGTATGAGTGGCAGATCCACAATGGAAGAATGGCTTTCGCCGACAATTCTTGAAGAGGCGTATTCCTCTTCAAGAACGCCAAGCACATGCAAAAACTTATCTTTTGCGGCATCACGGAAAACATTTTTCACCTGATCAATATTCGTATTGCTTCGCAAAAGAACATCAAGCTCAACAATGCTTCCGGTTTTTACCGGCACCCTGTAGGCCTTTCCGGTAATATTGAGGTTTGGCCAGATAAACTTGAGCGCTTTGGCCGCGCCGGATGTTGATGGAATGATGTTTTCTGCTGCAGCCCAAGAATCCCGGCGGTCTTTCATGGGCTGATCTGTCAAGCTCTGCGAGCTCGTGTACGCGTGAACAGTAGAAAAAAATCCTGAAACAATTCCGAAGTTTTTTTCTAATATCTTCACCACTGGCGCGAGCGCGTTGGTGGTACAGCTTGCCATAGAAATAATATGATGCTTGAGAGGATCATAACTCTCAAGATTAATTCCCTGAAGCAAGATCGCATCGCAATCTTGAGGCGTCTTTGGAGGAGCGCTCACAAGAACCTTTTTGGCTCCGCGATCAATATGCTTTTGGGCATTCTCACGCGCTGTGGCGCGTCCCGTGCAATCAATAACTACATCCACTCCAAGCTTTTTCCAATCTGGGAGTTCTTTTGAACTGTCAACATAATAAACAACCTCTATCCCATAATCGGGTTGTCCCTTCCCAATCATAAAGCATGGCCAATCTGCCGTATCCATCTCAAAACCGACATCATACGGCCACCTCCCATAGCATGAGTCCACTTCAAAAAGGGCCGCGAGCGTGGAAATATTTTGAATATCAGAAATCGAAACAGGGACAAAAATTTCCTTGGAGAGCGCTATGCGAAGCGTGGTTCTTCCGATTCTTCCAAATCCATGGATACCAATCGTTTTCACGAGCCACTCCTATAATAAAAAGTACTTTAAGATATAAAGAACACTCGTTATACACTAGCGCAAATATTATATTATGTCAAGGCAGAAGTTTGCTTATAAAACCCTAGAAAAAATCTTGGCAAATCAAAGTGTGGGGATAAAAAGCAAGGGCTCTTTTTTTAGAGCCCTTGATGTTTATTTTTCTTTTAAATTTTTTCCGCACCATGGGCAATACAAGAATATATTATCTTTCATAAACGCGTGATTTTCTTTTGTGCACTCATCGCCCGCCCTTTCAAAAAAATCAGGCGAGAATAAAAATGCTTCTTGGATATTTCCCATCATAAAAATCCCGGAAAAAATTTTTGCCATCTTTTTGCAAAGAGCTAACTCTTTCGGTTTTAAGATTTGCCTAAGCTCTTCTCGGCATTTCATGCAGAATTGAACAAGGGCAATATTTCTGTATCCGCACTTCTTGCATACTATTCGCACGACAAGCCTCCTTATACTATAATTTTGGATAGTTCATACCTTACGATATTAACATAATATAAATATTTTACAACTTCTTAAACCAAAAAAATAAAAAGGCCAGTCTTATTTAAGACGGGCCTTGCAATACTATTTATTAAGAGCTTTGAGCTTCAATTGCAATTTGTGGATTTTCCAACCAAGTTCGCTTGAAATCTTCGCCGCTTTCTTAATCTCGCCATTCCAATTAAGATCAATGGTCGCATGAGACATTTTTTTCTTTAAATTATGAATTGTTGCTTGAATTCTCTTTATTCTTTTTCTTTTTAAATATTCAAAAACTTTTTTTATCATAATCCTCCCTTATAAAAGAACAGCAGTTAAAGAACCTCTGTTTTCTTCATACCATAAATGCGCATCAATCGCAACATACTTTTTTGATTTCGTGATACAATAAGCGTATACTATATCATATGATAAAAAAATTTCTCATATTTTTCTTGTTTATTGTTGCTTTTGGCGCAGGGTTTTATTTTTATAAAAATTACGATTTTAAAACAATCTCCAGTGAATTATCAGAAAATATTCCAAAAATTGAAAAAGTTTTCTCAGACATCGTGCAGAAGGCGGAAAATAAAATCTCAAGCCCTCCTCCCCTTATAGCAAGAGACGAGTCTCCTGTTTCGCGCCTCACTCACGCCGGTACGATAACGTTTACAAACAAAGAGAGAACAAAAAATAATCTCGCTCCATATAAAGAAAACGAGCTTTTAAACTCCGCGGCGCTCGCAAAAATACAGGATATGTTCAAACAGCAATATTTTACCCATGTCTCTCCGCAGGGCAAAGACGTGTCTTCGCTTGCGAAGGATTCGGGATACAAATATATTTCCGTTGGAGAAAATCTCGCCATGGGAAATTTTCAGGATGACAAGGCATTGGTTGATGCGTGGATGGAGAGCCCCGGGCACCGCGCGAATATTTTGGATCCAAAATTCATTGACATGGGCGTTGCCGTGATGAAAGGAATGTATCAGGGAAAAAGCGTATGGATGGCGGTGCAAGAGTTCGGAAGGCCTGCAAGCGACTGCCCGAGAGTGGATTTTTCACTCAAAGAAAAAATTGATGCCAATTCTAAAAATCTTAAAGAACTTGAAAAAACCCTTGAGGCGCAAAGAACGGAGATTGAGGGCATGAATAAAAGCGATCCCGAGTACAACCAAAAAGTAAAAGAATATAATGAGCTTGTTAACCAATATAAAAGATTTTTTGAGGACACTCAAAAATTAGTCATTGATTACAATGGCCAAGTGAAAAAATTCAACGCATGCGCCCTTGAATAAAATCCTAATGAGAGCGATATCTTAAACCATGCCTGCCTGCCACGCAAGCTTAGCCATAGATACTCCGGATGCATGGATACTGGATTCGGTAGCCCTGACTTAACGTCGGGGCATATTCACCTACTACCTTTTTTATTATAGCAGAAAAAAAACCCGTATTCGTCTATTCAAACGTATACGGGTTTTGGTTGTGCCAAAGGACTCAGTATCAAAGGTCAAAGCGACCTAAGGCTTTAAGCTTGCCCTGTCGAATGACGGGGTGTCCAAAGGACTACCCGCCCGCCATCGCTACGCTCAGGCGTTGCGGGCGGGCTTGCGACGGAGGAAAACCCACCGATGGCCAGCGCGCCAAAAATAGCCGGGATTGCCGAAATCGCTGCTGAGCCACAGGCCAAGGCCGTCGTGCGCAACGTTGAACACGTGCAGATCGCCGCCCGAGTCGGTGATAGGATTCATTGCAATAATGAGCCACTCGCCTTTGGGTTGATCCTGGTACTGCAGACGCAGTTGCGGACCAACTTCGGCCGGACAGAGATCTAGTCCCAATTCTTGGGCACGCCGGTAGATGTCCGAACGTATGGCGTTTTCCTTGAAACCGAGCTCGGCAACTGTGACGACCACGAGGTCAACTTCGGTTTCTTGGGTTGCGACCGTGAATTCCGACTTGCCAAGGATATCCTTGGCCCAATCGCTCGTCTGGAACTTCTGTTCCTTGAGAGCTGCGAGAAAGTCTGCGGAGGTCTTGAGTCCTCCCGTACCGAGCTTGATGGTTTTCCAGACCTTCAAGTCAAGAGCTGTGGGGGCTTCCCATGGGTTCTCCTTGCGAAGAAACTTCTTCGTAGATCCCACCCATTCCTGGTCGGAGAGTTTCTCAAGAAGGTCGCAGACGATACCGAGCGTTGGGCTCGGAAGCGTCACGAGCTTCCTCACAGCAATACCGAGCATGTCTTTTGACATGGTCAGTCCTTTCTGTAAAAGCCTTGCAAATTAAGTCTTAGCACCATGCTAAAACCCAAGATTTGCATAAAAAGAACATCTTAAAATATATCATATCCTGATTACAATGTCAAGAATAATTCATGAACTTTATTATAATTTTCTAGACAAGGCCCTTATCTTTATTATTATTTGACTTTTATTGTAATATTCCATAAGATTGGATTGGAGCTAAATTCTAACAAAATAGTATGAAAAATCGCAAATTCGCAATAGGAATTATCGTTATTGCGGTAATTGGCGTTCTTTGGTATTTTGGAACACAAAAAAAATCAGACAACGAAGAAAAATCTTCAAAAGAATATAGCAACGTGCAAACCTATGATTCGGATAAGACAATGGAAGGCGACTATGTTATTAAAAGCGATGAAAAAATAATTTTAAAAAATGGAGCAAAATTGACAGTTGGAGGAAACTTCGCGTTAGAAGGCGCGCTTGAGTGCGAAAACGGCCCCATCAATTTATATGTTAAAGGGAAAATGCTTATTGATAGTATTATCGTCTGCAATAGAGCCGATGACACCTCCGACGCGGGAATAGGAATTGCCATAGTGGCGCAAGGCGGAGCGCTTATAACAGAAAAAGCAGTCATTATTTCAAACGGGCACGTGCAGGTTGTTGACGACGCGAAAAATCTCGCCACAACAAAAGAAGCTTTGGACAAGCTTCATGATGAGGCTGGTAAAAATTCTGGTGAAGGCCTAAGAATAGGTCCGCTTACAAATGACGGAAAAGTAAGCTTCAATAATCTTCAAATTTTTTCAAAAAATATAAAGATAAACGCAACACGCATAATATCAAATTTTAATATTTTTTCAGTTTATAGCGCAAGCGCGCAAGAACAAGCACAAGATATTTGGGGAAATATTGTAGCTAATACGGTAAAAATTGGAGGAACGTGGGTTGTTGGAAAAGGAGAGGCACCTCCAAACGATATTGCAATTCCCACTCCTCCAAAAAATGTAAACAAAATCATTCTCAATTTCAATTTTGGAAAAGATGCGAAAGTCACTTTAAGCGACATAAAAATCACAGGCCCTGATGGACGAGATGGAAAAGACGGCGAAATTTCCTGCGACTCAAAGGGCGCGAATGGCGAAGATGCCTTTAGATTTTTGGTAGTCGCATCCAACCTTACTATAAATAACTTTGATCTGAATTTAGGCTCTGGCGGTGCAGGAGGCAATGCCGAAACTGCGGAAAACTGCGAACACGGCAAAGCAAAAGGAGGCGACGGAGGAAAGGCAGGAAATTTCAAGATGATCGCGACAGAAAATTTTAATATTGAAGGATTATTTAACATCTATCCTGGCAAGGGCGGAGCGGGCGGACGCGCAATAGCCCATGGAAAACTCGGCAAAGATGGCTGCGCTGGCGAAAACGGCGGTAAGGCTACTTCCAATGGCGGAGCCGGAGGAGTAAACAATAAAAAATTAGAAGTTTCTGGAACCGTAAATGGAATGTCCAATGTTATAGTGCATGATGTTATCGGAGGTGCTGGAGGAGATGCCGAGTCAAATGGCGGAACAGGCGGAGGAGGCACAGGCTGCAAATGCGACGGAGGATTAGGCGGAGATGCCACAGCCATTGGAGGCAAGGGAGGCGATGCCGGTTCAAGTAGTGGATCATCAACTGGGGGCAATGGCGGAAATGCCAAATCAAAGCCGGGTATTGGAGGACAAGGAGGATCATGCGACGCAACTGGTCCGGGCGGAAACGGAGGCAAAGGAGGAGACGCATCAACTACTTCCGGTAAAGGAGGAGTAGGAACATCAGGAGATGGCGTACAGGGAAAAGATGATCCCAAAGCAGGAGGCAACGGCGGCAATGGAGGAGATGGATGCGGTCCGGGTGCGGGCGGTAAAGGTGGCAAAGGAAACCCTCCGGGTAAAGACGGGGCTCCCGGAAAAAACTTATGTATTCCTCCAAAAACCGATACTTCAACAACACTGCCTTCTCCAACCCCGAGTGAATCCCCCAAAGAAACTCCAAAAGAAGAAACGAGCCAGCCCGAAGAGAATATTTCCGTAACTCCACAAACACTTTCTTTTAACCACAATATCGGAACAACCGAATGCCCAACTCCCATAGGATCCGCAAATATTGCAAAATCCGGAACCGGAGAATCAAACAAATGGAAAGTAACATCATCTCTTCCCCAATGGCTTCAAGCGCAAACATCAGGTTCAGTTCCGGGTTCCACATCTTTTAGCTTCACCTGCCAGCTCAGCGAATATGTAACGCAATCTCTTGGTACCACAGTAACATTCGAGCTTTTTGACAGTACTGGAAAATCAACAGGAAAAAAATCAAACGTAAGCGTAAAGGGCCAAGTAAACGCCAGATAATACTGCAACCGCCCCTCGACCCATTCAATATATTCAGGGTCGCACTGAGTATTATCGAATGAGCGACAATGCTCGGGGCGGTTTTCAATATCGTTCTTTACAAAGAATTATTATAAAACGGCTTAAACGCTGATTATAATTTTTGTCCATAATGTTACTGTTTGCAACTTGGTTTAGCACCTGTGTTTTTTGCAAGGAGGTTTGTATGTGTACATTAAGGGTTGATCCTCTCAATCCCATTTTGTCACTTTTTCCCGAATCAAGTTTTACGTTAAGAGAACTTTTGCAACCGTGCCGCGGCCATACGTTTCGGCTGCAAAAACCCCAGCCTGATATCCACAATATTGCAAAAAATTCCATACCTTGGCTTGACTGCGATGGCACGGAAATTATAACAGATCCAAAAACTGCATGGAATGAAGATAGCTGGCAAAGCATAGGATCAACGCTTCCCCATAACCACCCTGACACAAAAAGCAAAATCTTTACTCTCTCAGCCCACACTTTGCATCAAATTGAAAGAAAGCTTGTAAAAATTCCTTGGTATGATTTGACTATAAGTCTAAGAGATTTTGCCCTGCGCCAGCATATTGCCGGCGGACATACCGTAGAGGGAAGTTTTGCCTCTTGCCTTCTTAATGCTATTGAATATACGGCGGTTGATGAAGAGCCTTATATGTCAGGCTTGAAAAATCTCGTCCTCTGCCTTTGGCTCAACGGCAACTATCCTATTGCCCATAACAAATATATAAAAAAACTTATCGTTGTTTGCGCAAAGCCGTAATATCCTTAGCCTGCCGCTATAATTTTTCGGCAGGCTTTCTTTTTCGCATCATGCTTGCAATAAAATGACAGTCATTATACTATATTCTTGGACTTGAATTTAATGTAATTATAAGGTTTATGCTAACAATTGTAATTGTAATTGCCATACTAATAGTTGGGGCCATTATTATGGGTTATTATGAAGATAAAAAATAAATAAAATATTGCGATGATACACATAATACCCTCGGACAAAAGGCATTTCTCCGACTTCGGCTGGCTCAAAACCTACTGGCTTTTTTCGTTTTCCGATTACTATGACCCCGACAATATTGAATTTGGATCACTACGCGTTTTCAATGATGACGTTATCGTGCCAAATTCCGGATTCCCTATGCACGAGCACGACAATATGGAAATAATCTCAATTATTCTTAACGGAGAGATTACGCACGCCGACAATATGGGAAATACTCAGACGCTTACACAAGGGGACGTGCAGGTTATGACTGCGGGGCGAGGCATCACGCATTCTGAATATAATCACGCGACTGCGTCTTCTCATTTTTTCCAAATATGGATAAAGCCAAAAACCCAAAACCTTGAACCGACATATCAGCAAAAAAATTTTTTAACACTTCTTAAAAACCGACTCACCCCCATCGCGTCCGGAAAAAAAATTACCGATGCCCTGCATATCAATTCAAACGCTACGCTCTATCTTGGCGAAATTGAAAAAGACGGGGAGATCCTCTGCTCACTCAACGCATCACATGGAACATTCATCTATATATTTGAAGGTTCAATAAAAATCAACGATAAATACCTTCAGTCAGGCGAGCAGGCAAGAATAACAAATGAAAAAAACCTTGATATATCATCACAGGAGAGTGCAAAATTTATTCTCATAGATACGCACCTGTCATAATAACGTCATTCCCCTGAAAAGGGGAATCCAGTAACTCCTCCTCACTCCTCCCCTTATAGTAAGGGGAGGAAGGGTGGGGTTATAGATTCCGGCTCCGAGGCCGGAATGACATTTTAGAGAGGTGTTTTATTTTTTCCCTGTGGATAACTTATTTTTTTCATCATGAATAAGCCCCGTAAAAGACTCTTGACGCATTATATACATATGATAGTATAAATATATAAAGTTTGAGAGTAGATTGAAAATAAGGAAGGTAAGAAGATAGAGGTTGGAGGGAAAGTTCTGGGAAAACCTAGAACCTTCCCCCCAAACCACTTCTCTTACAAAACCGTGACATACGTCACACCCAAACAACACAACCAACAAACCCTTCCTACTTCAATCACACACAGGGCATACATATATATATGCCCAAACACCTCTCAAACTTTTATCTTTGCAAAAATTGAGGCTTTATTTTTTTGAAAAAATAGAGATTCTGAAACAAGTTCAGAATGACATTTTTAGGACGGTTTTTGGGATAAAACAGAAAATATCCTTGGGCTTTACAAAAATTCTCGCTTGTTGTAATATAACAATCTAGCAGACAATAAAGGCAGTGTTTTTATAAACCATTAAGCTTGTGTCTGCTATCTGTTCTTTTTTTAAAATAAGCAAGCCAATGTTCGGAATGTTTTACAAAACCAAAGGACAGCTGGCTTGCTTTCAATAATATAATCATAGAACGGACAAAAACCCTCTTGTTTTTATAAAACTATCGGTATCGCGTCTGCTCCGTGATCTTTTTAGGCGAGACAAACCAAGGAGTGTTCTTATTACCAACAGCGCCTTGTCTCGCCTTTTTCTTTCATTCAATTCTCCGCAATGACACTTGCACTAATATTTAAAAAAAGAAAAATCCCGCATATGTTTATTTAAACAATGCGGGATTTTGTTGTGCTCAAAGGACTCGGTATCAAAGGTCAAAGCGACCTAAGGCTTTAAGCTTGCCCCGTCGATTGACAGGGTCCAAAGGACTACCCGCCCGCCATCGCTACGCTCAGGCGTTGCGGGCGGGCTTACGACGGAGAAAAACCCACCGAGAGTCAGCGTGCCAAAAATTGTCGGGATTGCCGTAAGAGCTGCGGAGCCACAGGCCAACGTCGTCGTGTCCAACGCGGAACACGTACAGGCTGCCGTCCGAGTGGGTGATAGGCTTCATTGCAATAATGAACCACTCGCCTTTGGGTTGATCCTTGTACTGCAGGCGCAGTTGAGGACCAACTTCGGCCGGACACAGCGCGAGTCCCAGTTCTTGGGTGCGCTCGTAGATATCCTGACGCTTAGCACCTTCCTTAAAGCCGAGCTCGGCTACCGAGATAGCCACGAGGTCAATTTCGGTTTCTTGGGTTGCGACCGTGAATTCCGGCCTGTCAAGGATGGTCGTGGCCAAGACGCTGATGTGATAACATCCGTTCACAAGAGCCTTGCGAAAATCGTCAGCGGTCTTGAGGCCAGTGCCGAGCTTGATGGTTTTGAAGACTTTGCAATTTTCGGCAACAAGCTTCCACGGATTCTCTTTTCGAAGCATCTTATTGAGAGCGCGCGACCATATCTCGCCTTCCTCTCCAGAAAGCTTTTGGATAAGATCAATAAGCGGTCCGCTTGTATCGCAGAGCGTTAACCGAGTGCTCATGGCAGTCAGTCCTTTGTAAAAAGCCTGTAAGCCTTGTTTTGGCAACACACCAAGACATCAAGCTTACTCTAAAAAGATCATATTTGATTATAGAATAAGCAAATTACAATGTCAATGATCCTGTGATCCTTTAAAATTCGCGGCATTTGACTATTTTCAACATTTTTGCTATATTAAATAACATAATATATATACAGCAAGACCAAACTCGGCTGTGAATCAGCGAGTTTTTTTCTTCCCCCTTGCCTGCTCCGCCGTAGTCCCGAACATTTTCGGGACGAAGGCTGGACGTCCGCCCTGGGCGGACTACGGAGGACAAGGCATTGGTTAATTCCCGATAAACCTCTAGAAAAAAAGTCTAAGGCTTATTTTGTGGTTATACACTATTTGATTCAAAAAATTATGGCAAATATCAGAAACATAGCTATTATCGCCCATGTTGACCACGGAAAGACTACGCTCGTGGATGCTTTACTGCGCCAATCAAAAACCAAGCTTAAAAAAGATGTTGTTGACCGCGAATTTATTATGGATTCAAACGACATTGAACGCGAGCGGGGCATCACCATTTTTGCAAAAAATGCCTCGGTTGACTGGAACGGCACAAAAATTAATATCATTGACACTCCCGGACACGCGGACTTCGGTGGCGAAGTTGAGCGCGTTTTAAAAATGGCGGACGGATGTCTTCTTTTAGTTGATGCTAAAGAAGGGCCCATGCCGCAGACCCGATTTGTGCTCCGCAAGGCTCTTGCGATGAAGCTTCGCGTTATTGTTGTTATTAATAAAATAGACAAGCCCGACGCGCGAATGGACTATGTGGTGAATAAAACATTTGATCTTTTTGTGGAACTTGGTGCGGACGACAAAACGCTTGATTTCCCCATAGTGTATGCCTCGGCAAAACAAGGAAAGGCGGGACTCGAGTCAGATCTTTCTACTATGAAAGATATCTCCCCTATTTTTGAAACCGTGCTCAAAGAAATTCCAGCGCCGTCAGGCGATGAAAACAAACCCCTTCAAATGCTTATTACCACCATCTCCGGCGACAACTTTAAGGGAAGAATAGCAACCGGCAGAGTGCACAATGGAATCCTGCGATCTGGGCAAGATGTCATCCATATAAATAGAAAAGGTGAGCAAAAAAAATACAGGCTTGTCTCGCTTATGAGTTTTGTGGGGCTTGAAAGAGGAGACGTACAGGAAGTTCGGGCCGGCGACATCGCAGCAATCTCCGGAATCCAAGATATTACCATTGGCGAAACCATTGCCGATGTTGCTACTCCTCTCGCGCTTCCCCTCCTTGATATTGAAGAGCCAACGGTAAAAATGACGTTTAGCGTTAACAACTCCCCTTTCGCGGGAAAAGAAGGCCAATACAGCACATCCCGCCAAATACGCGAGAGGCTCTACAAAGAGCTTGAATCAGATATGGCCCTGCGCATTGAAGACGGCGCTAACAGCGATTTGATTGTTTACGGCCGAGGCGAATTGCACCTGTCTATTCTTATTGAACGCATGAGGCGCGAAGGATTTGAATTCCAGGTTTCGCGCCCGCAGGCGATTATCAAAGAAATCAACGGCAAAAAAATGACGCCTTTTGAAAAACTCTATGTTGAAGTGCCCGAGGCGTACTCCGGCGCGGTTATCCAAAAGCTTGGAAAACGCAACGGCGAGATGCAAGAAATGAAGATGGAAGGAAACATTACGCATATGGAATTTATTATTCCCACACGCGGGCTTTTTGGCTACAGAAATGAATTTCTCACCGATACCAAAGGGCTTGGCATTATGAACTCTCTCTTTTTAGAATACCGCCCTGACCCGGGCAACTGGCGCGAACGCGAACAGGGCTCGCTCACTGCCCACGAAACAGGGCTCACAAATCTCTATGGGCTTCTCAATGTCCAGAGCCGTGGCTTGCTTTTCTTCGGACCAGCTATCCATGTGTATAGAGGACAGGTAGTCGGACAACACTCGCGGCCCGGAGACCTGGCAGTAAACGTCTGCAAGACAAAACAGCTCTCCAACATGCGCTCAAAAGGCGACGGATCCGCGGAACACTTTAATTCTCCAAAAATTATGGAGCTTGAAGACGCGCTGGAATACATCGGCGACGACGAGCTTGTGGAGGTAACTCCAAAAAACGTAAGAATCCGAAAGAAAGTCCTTGATAAAACAGAAGCAAGGCGCCAAGAGCTGGGGATAAAATAATGGTTTTTTGAAAATCGCTAAAATCTTT
>CAYJWS010000007.1:0-30556 GCA_964373925.1 uncultured Gammaproteobacteria bacterium | reverse complement strand
ATTTCTTGAATTTTTAGACCGAGAATACAGTTTTTTAATAAGAAAAATTGATGTTATAACCAAAACACCTATAGCGATTATTTTTCCTTTTGTGTTTAAAAAAAGTGAAGATAATCCAAACATTAGTGTCGTACAATATATGATACCCACTGCTTTCCTTTGGCTTATGCCAGAGTCAAGAAGTGAGTAGTGAAAATGCTCTCTATCCCCAACTGCGGGAGATCTTCCTTGCCTCATCCTTCTGATTATCACATACAAAGTATCTATAATAGGAAGCCCCATAATAAGAATGGAAGTTGCGATCTTACTTCCGGAAATTATGGATAAAACCCCGATCATATAGCCTAAAAAAATACTTCCTCCCTCCCCAAGAAATATTTTTGCCGGGTAAAAATTATAAATAAGGAATCCTAGCGACGCGCCGGCGAGCATAAGAGACATATATGACGTGCCAGAGTTTTTAAGATCCCAAAATAGGCTCACGATAAAGATGATAAAAGAAGCGATAACCGCCACGCCCGAAACCAGCCCGTCTAGGCCGTCAAGGAATTTTGTCGTATACATCATTCCCATCAGCCAGATAAAAGTTATTAGGAAACCTAAAAAAGGCTTGATATTCAATACTCCTCCATTTGGATTTGTAATAAATGCAATATGCGTGCCGCTCGCCATAACGACCAACGAAGCGACAATTGGAAAAATAATTTGATGTTTTGGCGCGAGATTATACCTGTCGTCCAAGAAGCCGCCTATCATAATTATTATTGATCCCACAAAAATTCCCAAAACCACATTTTTTGAAATTGCTGTTTCGCTTATGCTTTTGTTGCTTATAAATAAAAATAAAATTACAAAAAATGACAAAAAAATTGCCAACCCCCCAAACAAGGGTGTTGGCTTTGCGTGAGACTTGCGCAATTCCTGTGGAAAATCCATAATCCTTAACCTTCGCGCGATATACGAAACTACGGGAGTCACAAGAATAGAAAGCAAAAACGTAAAAATAAAAGAATAAAAATACGTCATATGCCATTAATATTTTTTTGATTTAACGATATCAATCCTTCCTCCCACATCAATAATTATTGTATCGCGCCTGTCAACCTTTTTTGACAAGATATAATTCGCTATAACATCATCAACTTTTTCTTGCACAACTCTGCGTAGGGGCCTCGCGCCAAAGAGCGGATCAAATCCAAGATTCGCAAGCCAATCAACAGCGCCATCTGTCGCCCTAAGCATGATGCCTTTTTTTTCAAGCTCTTGTGCCACGCCATCAAGCAAAAGCAAAGTGATTTGGCGCACGTCTTCTCTTGAAAGGGGCTTAAACACAACTACCCCATCAAAACGATTGATAAACTCCGGCCTAAAATATTCAATAAGCTCACCCGAGATGATTTCATCTTTTATCTGCTGGGGAGTCTTGCCCTGCGTTATCCTTTTTTGTATGGTCGTCGTGCAAGCATTTGAGGTGCAAATGATGATAATATTAGTAAAATCTACAAGCCTCCCGCGCGCGTCCGTAAGCCTTCCGTCATCCATAACCTGCAAAAATACGTTAAGAATATCAGGATGGGCTTTTTCAATTTCATCAAGCAGCAGCAGTGCGAATGGATGATGCCGTACTTGCTCCGTAAGATATCCGCCCGAGGCGTCCCCACCCCCGTCTCCAAAGCCTATAAGGCGGTTTATTGACGATTTTTCCTGGTATTCTGACATATCAAGCCTGATCATCTTGCTTTCGCTTCCAAAATACACACGGGATAATGTTTTTGCAAGCTGGGTTTTTCCTACTCCCGTAGGGCCTAAAAACAGCAAATTCACTATCGGGCGTTTTGTATCCCGAATTTCCGCGCGAGCGCGCCTTACAGCCGCCGAGGCCATGCTCACTGCCTCATTTTGGTCAATCATCCTTTCATGGATTTTTTCTTCAAGCTTCAAGAGTTTTTCTGACTCATCCTGCGTAATTTGGGTGAGCGGAATATCGGTTTTTAAAGATACGGTCTGCGCGACGTCATTGTGTGTTACTAGCACATCCTTTCCTTTTGTATTAAAAACCCTGCTTGCGGTCTCCTCGAGAATTTCAATGGCTTTTTCCGGAAGATAGCGGTCATGGATATACTTTGCTGAAAGCTCCATTGTTTTCACTATCGCGTCATACGTAAAAAACGTACTGTACTTATACTCTATGGGGCCTGATTTCGCTTCCAAAATAAGTATTGCCTCATTGCCTTCAACTTCTTTAATGTCAATCTTTTCTAAAACTCCGCCAAGCGTATTATTGTTTTCCAAATATTTAGAGTAATCCTCACTGCTTGATGTTGAAATGAGCATTACCTGCTTTTGCTCAAGCGCTTCGGCAAGGACTCCCGCCAAGTCAATGCTTCCGGAGCTTCCCGAAGATATGCCGATAAGATGGGATACTTCATGGATACAGAGCACTATATTTTGAGATTTAATAATTTCATCCATAATTCGCAGTATGCGCTCTTCAGCCTCGCTTGCCGAAACGCCGCTCACAAGCCTAGCTACGCTCAGATTAACGAGCCTCTTATCTTGTAGGAATAGAGGAACTTCTTCGGATATCATAAGATACGCAACTCCATATATAATAGTTCTTTTTCCAATTCCCGGCGCTCCGACTAAAACGACGTTTCGACGTGTGCCGCCGGAGAGGATTTCAAACACTTCTTCAATTTCTTTCCCTCTTCCGATACAAGGATCTAAAATACCTGATCGGGCCTGAAGTGTCAAATCTTCACTGAATGAATTTAAAAAAGGCGTCGCAACGGCAGTCATAGATCTATTCATTCCGGACTTTGGCCGGCGAGATCCCACGGATCGCATCTTGTGAACTCTCTGTTTCAGGTTCTTGCCAAACGTGCTCCACATGGATACATTTTGAATTTTTTCCAAGTCTATCTCAAGATCATAGAGAATTTCACTAAGAATTTCTGAAGACGAGCACGCGCCGATAAGTAAATCGGAAAGATCTACCTTTTTCTTTTTTGTTATATACCCATGTTCAAACGCGCTAAATTGCGCAAGGTGAAATTCCTGGGAGTACGTTATAGTATCAATGATTGGAGAATAATATGTTTCTAAAACGTGTGAAAGCTTAGATCGCAAGCTCTTGAATGATACCCCTAGCCTTACAAAAATATTAATAATTTCTGTGTACGAAAGCAGAGAAATAAACAAATGTATCGGCACTACCTTGGCGTGGCTATATTTTTTCGAAAGCTCATAGGATTTTTCCAGCGCGGTAATCGCTTCTTCGGTGTAATATTTTGAAATATCAATGTGCTTGCTTATGGGCAATTTTTTTATTTCTTCCCATTGGGGAGGTTTCGTGTTGGGCATTTGGGGCGCAAAGACATCTTTTGGCATTTTATAAATTGATTCCACGCGCCTCATGAACCTAAAAAACAGATAGCTGTCGCTCACTATGCTTATCCAAAACACAAGCATGGTGAAATTCTTCGCATACCATAGCTGCTCTAACTTCTCAAATGATAAACTGTTGAAATCTATATTAAAAAAAAGAAGTAAAATTCCAAAAATTCCAAAAATGAGAAGTAAAAAATCAATAGTATTTCTAATAGTTGATGTAATTTTTCTTTGCAAAATATGGAGCGTATCAATGGCCATCCCCCAATAAAGTCCGTATTTTCCAGTCCAGACAACAGTACCCTCACCTCGACATTGAAGGCACTGGATGTTCTTGTGTGTTCCTGCGCCGCCACATAATGAACAGTAAATTGGCGTAATCATATATTAGAATAATTCAAACACATAGGTAAAAATCTGAAAAATCGCGATAATTGGTAAAAATACATACAGTAGTAAAAATATGCATTGAAGGAGAATCCATGCCGCAAATTGAGCGGATTTTATAACAATCATAATAATACGCATACAAAAACTTATTATTCTCCCCTGCCAGTCATTTTGCGCGAACATCGGCTTGAAAATATTTTTCGCCCATACGGCAAGCCCAATTTTTCTTTCTTCTTGAAATATTTGCCCAAGTGAAAATTTCATGAAATAAACCAATCCTCTTGAATACCACCATATCGGCCAATACAAAAAATCCGTAATGAGATCTACGGCTATAAACCTTAGAGAAAGAAATACGATATTTTGATGAATCTTACTCATTAAAAATATAAATAGTATGATTTCATTATACCATATTTTTAAATATTTGGCACTTCCACTTACCCTGACTCTTCATTCGCTAAAAAAAATAAACTACCCCGTCAACCTGCTGCGGGGTAGTTCTTTTTAAGACTTTATTAGGTCTTCACTGCCAATCGTGCTTGCAAGACTTTAAGAAAACCACAATAGAGCTCTTTGAGCTTCGTATCAGATTTTTTTAACTCTTCTTGTGCAGAAACAACATTCTGCGAATAATCATTATCGCGACCATATCCGGTATGACCGCCTTTATCTAGGGAATCACGCACACCGCTCTCATATTCATACCGTTCTTGAGCATACGCAAAACTTCTTACCGATCTACTCACGTCAATTAAGGCTAAAAGAATTTTTGCAAGGAATTCTACTTCGTCCTTAAGAAACTCATTAAGCTCATTTGGTGATGTATCTTGTTGTTGACTATAGAGAGATAAGACTGAAATTACGTTTGAATAATTACCGATTTCTCTCGTACAAAGTACTACAGCTTCTCGTCTCGCTTCAGCCAAGGTCGCCATGTTGCTCCTTTCTGTTAATGAACATAAAACTTTTAACAAAAAAATCCTCAAGGGAATTTTATCTGAATTATATAATTATGTCAAACCCATTCCTTGCAACATTAAACCTGAAAATAAAAAATCGGCTCTGAAAATTCGGAGCCGATTTGCTTTGTTTTTTAGGTATTGTAATCTACATTTAAAAAGATGTCGGTGAGATTTTTTTCTGCTGATACATTTCGCTTTCTAGCATTTTCACAAATTCTATAATATGATCAATCACAAACTCAATGGGAGATGGCGGCCCACGAAGTTCAGCTCGTATTTCATTATCGTACCAATCTGCCATGTGATCATTGAAAGGGCGTCTATACTCTATCCTTTTTTGCAACTCCGCAAGGCCATCATAACAAATAGTACCCACGGGGGTTTTCTTGAGTTCACGAAGCATCACATACAGATGGAAAATATCTTTTTGTGAACGCCCCTGAATCGCGCTTTTCACTCCATTTATATCCGGCCTTATCCCTCTTTCTTGGTAGGCAGTAATCATCTCTCTCAACTCGTCAACAACTTTCTTAACATTTTTTCTTTGTTTTTCACGTCGAACTGTTTCATCAAAAGCTGTTGTAGCATTGCTTGAAAAATTACCTATCTCAAGATTAAAATTGCACTGAGTGCATCTTTCTCTTGTGCTTACAATCTCTTCTTCGGGAAATGGCATACTTGTTACTTCAAGTATCTCTGATTTTTCCCCGCATTTCGGACATTGGCTGAATCCCGTGAACCTCATATCGGGCATAATGCACCTCCTGATGTAATACATTGTTGGGGAACTACAAGTTCTTGGCGATATACTTTTCTACCTTAGCCAGACGCGTGGCATATCCCATCTCATTATCATATTATAACAAAGAGTTGCCAGGGCATTGGATAGAAAACGCCCTCACTATTATCATTAATTCAGTCTTTGGCTTTTCAGAAAAATAATTATCTCTTTGATCTGCCCGGGATAAGGCATTATTTTTTTAAATTCTTCAATTCCTATCTCTTTCTTACCGCATGGTACGCAAAGAATCCTTAATGTGCGGCTTTTTTCATGCTGCAATGCGGATGGACTAAACCATACTTGAGCGCCGCATGTATCACATTTTCTTTTTATTGATCCGGTTACAACAAAAAAACCATCTTCTATTCTTACACAAAGAATAGTATCGGCATCTTCCATGCATTCCCTCCGTGAAAAACCAATGTTTTAAAAAAATATTTTTAAAGAGCAAAATAACCTAAGTTGACAACGGTTTGATTGTAATAAATTTGAAAGATAATGTCAATTTTAACACCTTGACATAAAAGAATGGTTACCGCACTGCTTGCCACCCCCAGAAAGTTTTCGGGGGATCAATCAGTTAGCCTTTTTTCAAGTAATATTATATCTCATTTTTCTTTATGCAACTTCTTATCTTTTTCATAAGCTCAAGGTAAAAGGAAATATTATGAAGAGACGCGAGCCTCAATCCCAAGCCTTCGTTTGTCCTGAATAGATGATGCAGATATGCCTTGCTGTACATTGCAAGCCCATCTTTATTTATGGGCGAAAGGTCTTGGGAAAATTTTGATTTACCTATATCAATTGTGTAATAAAAATTTTTCTTATTTGGATTTTTCAACCATGATTGAAGCGTTACTTTTTCATCCCAAATGTACAGCCTGCCATGCCGAGCCTCGCGCGTAGGTATGACGCAGTCAAACATGTCAATCCCCTCTTTTGTTGCATATACTATTTCGTCCGGCTTTCCTAAACCCATAAGATACCTTGGTTTATTTTCAGGCAATATGGGAATGACCCAATGAAGCACTTGTTTCATTGCTTCCCTTGGCTCTCCAACGGCAACACCTCCTATAGCGTAGCCGTCTAGATTGAGTTTTGTAATAGCTCGCGCGCTTTCTTTCCTTAAATTTTCGTACACGCTTCCTTGAATGATTCCGAATAAGAGCCGTTTTCTTGCTTTCGTATTATTTTTTTTAATTTTTGCAATTTCTTTTTTACATCGCATCGCCCATCGAGTGGTTCGCATGAGGCTTTCTTTCGCATAGGACTCGGAAGCTGGATATGGAGGGCATTCGTCAAGCGACATCATGATATCTGATCCGATAATATTTTGTATTCGTATCGCAGATTCTGGAGAAAGAAAATAAGAATTTCCATTTTGCGGATCGTTAAATCGCACTCCTTGTTCTGTTATTTTTCTATGTTTACCCAAAGAAAACACCTGATATCCGCCTGAATCGGTTAGGATTGGACCATTCCAGTTCATAAAATTATGCAACCCATTATATTTTTTCATTAATGCAACCCCTGGCCTTAATAATAGATGATAGGTATTTGATAGAATAATTTCCGCGCCAAGATGTTTCATCTCATCAACGGAAACATTCTTCACCGCCCCGCGAGTCGCGATAGTCATAAAAAAAGGCCCATGTATGATACCGTGTGCCGTTCTAAGCTCGCTTAAACGCGCTTTTGAAATTTTTGATTTTTTAATAATACCAAAATTATTTTTCATATTACACAACACATCTATTGCCTCATTGTCTCACTGTTTCATTGTATCGTTCAAGCCATGTAACCATGTGGCAATGAAACAATAAAACAATTTACTGAGAACCTCCTATGACAAGACCTCTTCCTCCTCCAAAAGGATCATCTTCAAGATTCGTCGTAACGCTTCTTGATAAATGTGATATTCCTGAATGCGTTATATTGTCTTTTGCCGTTAGGCTTGTATCTGCAGTCAAGAGCATGAGTTTTCCTATCATATCTTCTTTTGGAGTGATAGAAATATCAAACCATGCTTCAAAATCTTCAAAAGTTTTATTGGGAAGTATCTTTGCTATTTTCCAAATGACCGTGTGATCAGTGCCATCATAGACAAGCTGGCCAGCCGTGCTGGAAAACTTATCCTCCCATCGCGCATCAGAAGATAATATCGTTTTAACCTGCACATCAGACACTTCGTGCAGATTATTGGAAAGATTCCAGTATATCCTAAATGTGGTTTTTTGATTTACTTCTGGCGGTAGTTGCCCTTGTCCCACCGCGATATTATCATCATTGAAATACCTTCCCTGAACCCTTAGCTCCAGGTCGCTGTTTATAATGCTCGTTACGGTTTTTGAAGAAATTTTTATCTGAGTTTCTAGATCGTCAATTTTAGTAATAGAAGCCTCGGCGCGAGAGAGCGTCTTCAAATCGTCTTTTTGAAGGTTTACCTTTTGAAGATCCTTTATTTTTACCGAAAAATTAATAGTTCCTTCATCAAGTGGCTTTACAAGTGAGAGTTCCGGTACGGAATTACTATCCCAATAAATAACATTCTTTTCTCTTCTGCCAAAATTTTTGTCAATAACAGTATCCCAATCAATTACGTCGGAGTCAATTTTTACGTTAACCACGGTATTATAAAGATTTTTTTTCCCAAGATTTTTATAAATAATTGAATAATTGAGTGTATCAGAAAAGTTCGCCGAGGTATCGTCTTTAGACGCGTTTACCGTAAGCTCAAGAGAAAGCCCTGGATTAATAATCTCAAGGTCAATCTTCTTTTCATTATACACTAAAAATTGGTCCAAATCAGAAATTATTCCAATACGAATAAGGAAAATGCTTGTGTCAATCTCTATATTTTTATATTCTCCCTCGATGTTAATGCTTCCCTCTTCTCCTTTCAGGAGAATCGGCAAAACCCATATATTGTTAACCTTCGCGTCTTTATTTGAAATTTCAGAAGCGTTGAGAGTGGGTATCTTGGTAACCTGCGGCTGAGAAGAATCCAATCTAAATCCCTCTGGATACTGCGCTTCTATCTTTATATTCATCAAGTCTGCATTTGAGGCGTTTTTATAATGAATGGAGTATAAAACTTTTTGATTCGGAATAACTTTTATGGGACCATCAATATTCACCAGGAGAATAGATGTTGTTATTTGGCTCGTTTGCGAAGTAAAAAGCTTTTTGAACGGAGAGCTGAAATTTTCAGGAGTATATGACAATGACGCGTTGAGCGTGACAAGCCCCCCCACTTCTCCTATAACCCTCGCTCTTACAATAATTCTCCCTTCTTCTCCGCGGACAAGATCGCCTATTTTCCAGATATCGTTATATTGATTTGAGGGCATCGGCTCTGCCGCTAAAAATTCAAATCCCTTAGGATAGTGCAAAACGAGCTCGACGTCTCGTAATGTAATACTTTCTTTATTTTTATATACGAGAACAAATCGCGTTTCATTGCCGGAAGAAATGTCTTGTGGCATTTCAAATTCTATGTCTACACTTGAATTATCTTCCCTAGCATTGCCGTTCAGATAAAGAATGGAGGCCAAAATCGCAAATAAAAATATAAAAGCTATAAACTGGATAATGAGTATTTTTTTTATCCAATTGGTTTTTTTCTTGTTGATTTTTGAAAAATCGGAGATTTCTCCGTCTTGATTGTTATATATTTTTCCTATATTGTTTTCAAGATTTTTCTCGAAATCCTTAAGAGATTTTTCTTTAAGCTTTTTTAAATTTCTATTCATATCTAATCGTTGTTTACATCGTTAAAAACAATCCCGTAAAATTTATCCGTATGTATTACATCTCGTATGAATATGCTGGGGACGTCACTTTGCAGAAATAGAAATTTTTGCTCATTGAGTTTCGGATATGTCTCTTTCACTGTAAAACCTTGTGGATACGCGATATGTACGACAATAGGATCGGACTTCTTGCCCGCTTGTTTTTGCAAAGTCAATGTATATATTGGATTTTGAGGCGTAATGGTAAGTGGCAATTTATATTGTATGACAACTTTTTTTGTCTCACCGGGGCGCGTCATGATCCAATTTCCAAAAACTGTTTTTTCATTTTCATTATAGATATCGGTTAATGAAGCGGGTTCAACCATGTGTTTGCCTTCTACGATGGCCATGTCCTCATCTATACTGTATCCAAACGGAGGTTCTTCAAAGAGCGACGAGTGGGGAGGCGTGAATCCATCCGTGGAAATTAATATGCTCCCTTTTGGCACATAGATTCTCACATAGCTATTATTCTGTACTCCGGTAAACATATCGCCTTCTACGCCAGTGTGTTCACGCGTGATTGTAAGAGTATTTACAATGCTTCCATCATACAATATTTCCGCATCAAGTCTTATGGAATCATTAATCACTTCATCGGTCTTTGCGCCAGCGATATTAGAATGTATTATCGCAAGATAATCGCCACCCTGGGAATCTTTTACAACACCTCCCCAGTCAAGCTCTTCAATTATTTTTTGAATTTTAGAATCTCCCGAATATGCGAGGATTTGTTTTTCCTTGAAACCCTGATATAAAGTAGTGAGAAGTTCTTGGATTTTAGCCTGATTGAGGTTTGAAATTTTTTTAAAAAGCTCTGGAGCAAGGTCCGCTATAAACTGTTTGGGCTTATTTTGAACTTTATCATATTCAAGTTCTACGATTTTCTGCGTTTCATCCACGAAATTTTCAGATGTGATAATTCTTCCGTAATCTTCCATTGAAATTGGACCTGCTACTTCCAATATTTTTTCCATGAGGCTTGATGTTATCGCTATAACTCCGTCAACCGACGGGCCTTGTGCCTTCTGATAAAACCAAGATATTTTTTTCGCTGTCGTTGGAAAATCGGGCCACCAATTAGAATCTTGAAATTCCCATATTGGATTGATAATATGCAGAGGTTTTGGCGACTGTACTAGCGCCGTTAGGCTTCCTTGAAGATCATAAGAGCCTCCAGCAGGAATCTCTAAATTTTTTATCTCACCATTGTTTATATCAACAAGAGCAAAGCTCCCGATAAAACCTCCGGTAGCACGAAGCTCATTGCTGTTTTCAAACAATAAAAGATATCTCTGTCCCCCGGCATACCCCATCACTCTAAGGAGTGTCTCTGTAAGCGCGGAAACATCAGTAAGATTTTCTTCAATGGCGGGAAGAGTCTGTTGTACCGTGTAAAGAGCTTCTTTATTAGAAAGCGAAATTGTATCAATATTTATATCCTCAATTCGCAACCTTGCTTGCGCAATCTTAGGAATTGCGAAATTAAGATTTTCTTCCAATACTAAAAGTTTATTAATAAAAGATTGGATACTATTTTCTTGCGAAATTGAAGGCTCAAAAAGCAACGAATGCGTGGCGGCCGAGAGCTTTTCGCCCGCTTCCGCGATATTCTTACCAGCGTCAAGAAGGAGAAATCCTGCCTTAATGTTTTTTCCTACTCGAGGGATTTTTTGAGTCAAGGTTCGTGTTACAATATCAAGCCTTGCAAATTCATTTTTTGCTTTTTCAAAATATATTTTTGCATTTTCAAATTTCTTTGCCGCCTCTTCCAAATTAAGGCTCTTCACCGAATTCTGGCCTTCTTTCATGGATTCTATAGCATATTGCGAATCAACCATAACAGAGCTTCTCACGGCTACTACTTTTTCATACCAACTATTCCCAAAAAAAGATAAACCTATAAGTGCCGCAAACCCTACACTAATGGCACCATATCTTCGAAAAGAAAAAGAATATTCTTTTTCTTGTTTTTGCTTTTTTTGCTGTATTGAAAAAACATCGACTACCTCAGATTCTACTTGCGCATTCGAAGACTTTCCATTGGCATTCTTCATTTTTACAAAATAAAGTTTTGAAGTCCAATATAATAGGCTGTATATCTTGAAAATTGGCCACAATATAAAATATAAAATTCTATAGATCGTAAGCTCCTTTAATACCTTTACATTTTCAAAAATTTTCTCTATAAAACTTGTTTCTTTTGAATTTTTAGAAATAAAAATTTTTTCCTTCTCAACAAAGCCCGCGGAAGGTGCGATAAAAGATATTTTTTCTGAAGTTATTTTAGTATCTGCGCTTTTTATATCTGCATTTTCTTCTTGACCGTCAACAATAAACTCCTTTGCTATTATTATATCTTGCGTTTCTTGGATATTTTGTATTTCTTCAACTTTTGTTACTGTATCAAAAGACTCATCCGACAAAACCGGCATAACTCGAATCATATAAGAAATGCTCGGCTCCATGCTCTCAAAAGGCTTGATTTGATTTTCTGTTATAGGATTTTTGCCCCGTCTTTTTTTTATTATTGATCCTATCTTCTTTCGTATAATAGAACTCATCCTCAAGCTCTTTTTTTTTATTGTTTTTTTAACATACTTGAAAACTTTTGTTTTCCGTGAATGCTGTATAATTTTTTGCACACGTCGTGATTTTCCAAGCACACGGCCCTTTTTTTTCAGAGACTTCTTAGTTTTGCCTTTTGCTGTTTGTTTTTTCTTAGCCATGGTTATGAAAATTTAATGATGTATATGCGCGCAAGGTTTCTCTGGCGCACTTCTCCCAAGAATATTTCTTAATAATATCTTTGCTTTTTTCAACGAGGTATTGGCTGTACGCCCTGTTTACAAACAACTCTCGCATGACATCTGCCATTTCTTTATGATTATATGGATCAAAATACACGCAACTTTTTCCTAAAATCTCAGGAACGCTCGTAGTTTTTGAAGCGGCAACAGGCGTACCGCATGACAATGACTCAATAGCATGAAGACCAAAACCTTCTATAAAAGACGGAATCACGGTGAGAGCCGCCGCGCTATAAAAGATCGGCAACTCATCTTCCGGGATAAAGCCAGTTTTTATAATGGTATTCTGGAGCCCAAGCTCTTGCAAGGTTTGCGCTATCTTTGGATCGGGATTTGTACTTCCATCACCTCCTAAAACAAGATCTATATCCATGGAATAATGGTCGCGCAAGTATTTGTATGCTCTCAAAAGATTTGGAATATTTTTGTGGCTCCTCCAAACTCCTATAAAAAAAATAAATGCTTTTTTTATATTATATTTGCCTTTGAGTGAATGTATTATACCATAATCAAGGCATCTTTGAAAAGTCTTGGAAATCCCATTATAAACAACATAGATCTTATCTTGCGCCAATGGATATTTTTTGATAATCTCTTGACGCGAATGCTCGGAAACTGTAAGAATTTTCTCGGATCTTTTTACCGCGGAGTTAAAAACAATGTCATAGGCGAATTTTCTAAAATGAGAAGTCTGCACTTTATGCCCTGGAAATTTCCATGGGGTCATATCGTGTATAGTGGTTACAAATTTTCTTGTAAAAAATAACGGCACATTAAAATTTGGAAAATGCATAATATCTGTTTTTTGTTTTTCAAGTTTGCGCCATAAAGATACTTGTTCCTTCATTGTATACCATTTTGTATTGACAAGAATTTTTTTTATTCTTTGATTTGGCGGTTGAAATTTCTTAAATTCTTCTTCCAAAAAAAATAATACGTATTCATTCTCCGAATCAATGGAAAAAAGGTTTTGAGAGAGATTTTTTACGTAATTTCCTATTCCTGAAAGTTTTGGGCCATACATTCTGGCGTCAATGCCTATTCTCATATTTTTTAATCTTACATTTTGACAAATTTTTTAAATACACTACAATATTATTGTACCCGAAACAACGCTCTTTAGAAAGGCAAAAAAAATGATGAAGCATTTTGCCAATATAATCACCGTATCTCGAATCATTGGAGCATTTTATATTTTTACCGTCACACCCTATTCCGACATCATGGGCAAGTATCATTCTCTTATAGTATTTTTAATACTCGCTATTACCGACAAGCTTGATGGTACCATTGCAAAAAGCAAATTCGGCCAAATAACGCCTCTTGGCAAAATTCTTGATCCAATGGCTGACAAGCTCTTGGCGCTTATTTATCTCGCGCTTATTGAAATGCACCAAATTACAACCTGCCCGGTCGCGCTACTTTTAGGCCGAGACATTATCGTTTCAACCGCGCGACAGCACGCTATCTCTCAAGGAATTGATGTCGCGGCAAAACTCAGTGGCAAGATCAAGACTGCGTTCGCGTTTTCTCTTGCTTTTGTTCTTCTCGCGCGCGCGCCGGTTGAGCACGTCGCATGCGATGATATATTACATCAGGTAAACATGCTTATGCTTGAAAAAATTGTTCTTTTTATTAACGCTATACCAGCTTGGATAATACAGTACGCAATCTACACGCTTATTTTCTTATCGGTCTATTCCTGCATAGATTACTGCCTTCGATTTTACCGAAAAACCAACATATTGCATTGAAATAGGAATGTACGAAAAATATAAACATAAATGAGGTATTATAAAACATGCCTCATTTTTTTATTACGCGTCAAAAGAAACTTTTTGAATATTTTTGCGAAATAAATAAATAAAAATGGGTAAATCTGTTTTCTTGTTTTGAATCACCCTTACATGCTCCCAGCCCTCTATGGGGTAGTGATATGTAATAATTTTTGTTCCCTCTTTTAGCTCTTGAGATAGCTTCTGCGCGATCTCTTGCGACGCTCTTTTTGTAAGATAAAAAAATATCTTATCGGCGTCATGCATTTTTTCTCTGTAAAAATCCCCCCATCGCACCAGTACTCTTTCTTTTAATCCATTCAAATATACCTTTATTTTTGAAATTATTAAATAGAAAAAAGACAGTTCAATGCCAATTATTCTTGCTTGAGATTTTTTGGCTAAATACAAGAGCAATCTTCCGTCGCCTGATCCCAAATCGTATATTTTTTCATTAGGCTTGGGATCAATTGCCTTATAAATTCTCCTAAGGTCTTTTTTTCTGCTTGGAACCCATGGAGAAGACGCGAGCGCAAGAAAAGAGGAGGCATAAAATACAGCCGCAATACATCCTGCAAGAATTGCCAATATGTATTTGATAATTTTTTTCATAATAAAATTTAGGGTGAACAAAGGACATCAATAGTTTGCCTAGCCGCCTCGCTCCATCGGAACAGAGAAGCACGCCTTATTCCCCTTTCTATTAAAATTTTTCTTGCCCCTAAGTCGTTAAAAAGTGTATGTACGGCGCTCTCGATATCATTAATATTATATGGATCTACTAATATTGAAGCATTATTTGTTATTTCTGGCAATGAAGATGTGTTGCTTGCGATAACGGGAACTCCGCACGCCATTGCCTCAAGCGGCGGAAAGCCGAATCCCTCATAATATGACGGATATAAAAACGTTTGCGACAGGCTGTAGAGCGCGGGCTTGTCTCTCTCATCAACATACCCTATAAAATGTATGCGGTCCTTTAGCTTCTCCGCCATAGCATAGAATTGTTTATATTTCCATGCATTGGCGCCTGCTATGACGAGATGTGTTTTTTGAGGAATTTTATTTCTTTGAAAAACAGTAATAATAGAATCAATATTTTTTCTTGGTTCAAGATTTCCCAAATATAAAAAAAAGGTTTCCGGCAAAGAATATTTTTTCTTTACCGCTTGCAATATTTCCTTATCATCAATGGGTCGAAAATATTCAGAAACGCCGGAATAAATCACTCGAATCTTGTTCGGATCTACTCCGTAAACATCATGAAGGTCATTTTTTGTATTTTGTGAAACAGAGATTATACGATTGGATCTTTCACATAAATTTTTCGGGTGTATTGCAAATTGCCAAATCCTGGCGCGTGCAGTGTAAAATTGAGGATATCTTTCAAATGAAATATCGTGTATAGTAGTGACGATTTTGCATTTTTTACTTACGCTTACGAACTGAATATTAGGTAAAAATAAAACATCAAGCCCTCCAACCAGTTCGTCAATATGGGGTTTTTGAAAAAACTTTATAGAGGCGTTAAAAATTTTATTTGGTATGGTATTCTCAAACACAGAAACATTCGGATAGTCAAATTTTGGCACCTTCAATTCTTGAGCGGAATTATAGAACAAAACATAATTATTTGACTTATCAGCTTCAAACATCGCTTTCAAAAGTTCTTGTGTATAGATGCAAACTCCTGAATAATTTTTTTCCATCAAACATCGTATGTCAATGCCGATTCGCATTATTGTAGTATTTTGGTATTTAGTATTTGGTATTTATTTATACAAAATTTTATACCAAATACCAGATACTAAATACGAGATATACGCGCGTACTCTTGTTCAATGCATTTTTTTATTTCTTTTTTAAATCTTTCAACATTAAATTTCTCGGCATGATTTTTTATAATATTTGAATCATATTTTTCCGGTTTAAACCTTACGATTGTATCGGCAAGCGCCTCCCATGCCTGCTCTTCAAAAAATTCGCCGGTAATCCCGTGCTCCACAGTCTCTCGCGCCCCTCCTCCAGAATATGCGATAACTGGCCTACCTGATGCCATGGCTTCAACAGAGGTGATGCCAAAGTCCTCTACTTGCGGATGGATAAAAGCCATACAGCGGCTATAAAATTTTGAAAGCTCGGAATCATCAACCCTCCCCAGAAACTCAATGTTTCCTTTCGCGATTTTTTTCAAATATCCAAGTTGCGGACCGTCTCCAAATATTTTTAACGGTATCCCAAGCTGATTAAACGCTTGAATAGTAAGATCAAACCTCTTATAAGGAACAATCCTCCCGCCGGTAAGATAATATTTATCAATGGAAGGTGAAATAAAAAAATTTTTTGTATCCACGGGCGGATAGATTACGGAGCTTTTTCTTTTGTAATATTTTTCTATTCTCTTTGAAACAAATCCCGAATTTGCGACAAATGCGTCGGGACGCTGCGATGAAACCTGGTCCCATATCCTAAGCTTATTTAAAATAATAGGAAGCGCACCTTTCACAAATCTCGGATACGGCAATCCTTGTATGTATGTATGAGTGTCTGACCACAGATACCTGGTAGGCGTATGACAGTAGCATATATGGACGGTGTCTGACTGCGTGATAATTCCTTTTGCGAAAGCAGAGCTTGATGAAACAACGGCGTCAAATCCGGCAAGGTCATAGCTTTCCGTCGCCGTCGGCATAAGCGGCAAATACCATTGATAGTGCTTTATGGCTCCGGGAAGCTTTTGCAGGAAAGATGTTTGAATTTTTTCTTTTGGAAAAATTCCGCCTAGTTTTTTTTCGTCATACAATAATGTATATATTGGCGCATCAGGCCACATCTCGTGCAAAATCTTCAATACCTGCTCCGCTCCGCCAACTTGCGTAAGATGATCATGTACAATGGCAATTTTCATAAACGTTATTTCAAAAATTATAACTAAAGCGCTTTTCTTCTCTGGATGATAGCAAGGGGTGTTTTTGCAATTATCTGGATGTCAAGCATAAGAGACCAGTTTTCTATATAAAAAATATCAAGCCGCACCTCTTCATCAAAGTCAATATCCGATCGACCGGAAACCTGCGCAAGGCCGGTGATTCCAGGTTTGATTCTTAAAACTTGCTTTTGCGTCTTATTATATTGCTCCACCTCTTCTATCTCGTGCGGACGAGGTCCGACAATGCTCATTTTTCCGGTAAGCACCAAAAAAAATTGTGGAAATTCGTCAATGCTCCATCTTCGCAATACTCTTCCTACTCGAGTTATACGGGGATCATTTTCAAATTTTATCATGGGCGTACCGACTCGAAGATTTTTTTGTTTAGATGCGAATTCCTTGTCGTAGCGCATCGTATGGGCGTCTCGAATCATGGTTCGAAATTTAATAAAATTGATTACCTTTCCCTTTTCTCCAACCCGCTTATAACGGAAAAAAATAGGGCCATCGGAATCTATTTTTATCGCGATTGCGCACATCAGCATTATTGGAAGCGCAATAATGATAAAGGCCAATGAAAAAAATATGTCAAATATTCTTTTGAGTATTCGTCCCCATCCGTCTAGAGAAGTTTTTTTTATTTCAATTATAGGGATATCGGCATGCGTTAAAATTTCAAAACGTGATACCTTTGTACCTAAAAGATCGGCTACATATTTGTAATCCACGTGCCATTCGGCTGAAAACTCGGAAAGTTCAAGTATAACCTCTTTTGGCATGTCCGGATTTGTCAAAATAATCTCATCAAAGGCATCGTCTGCTGCTAATTTTTTTAATATTTTTCTTGTTTGCTCGTTCAATTCGTTTAATTCATAAACAACTTTATATCCGAGTTTTTTATTGCTTAAAAATTCTTTGGACAAATTTTTTGCCGAAATTCCGTCGCCAACAAAAACCACTCTGTGCACTCCTATCCCGCGCTCATAGAATTTTTTTTGGAGTAAGCGAATCAAGATTCTTTCAAAGATCACAAAAAAAATGCTTAAAATCCAGGCCGTAAGCACGATAAAACGCGAGTCAAAAAGATAACGTGTAAAAAACATTGCCGCCATAACAGCGGCAATGCCCGCAGAGCATGCCAAAATAATTTTTCCAATTTCATCAATTTGTTTTTTTACGCCCCGTATGGCATATAGCCCTTGGACAGAAAAAATTGCTATCCAAAACAAAGCAAACAACAATACTAAAAATACGTAATTGCTAAATTTCAGATCAAAAATAATAGGACGAATATTCCTCACTGATTCAAGATATCGAATTTGATACGCCACAACTCCCGCCGCCACTAATGCGATATAATCAAACGGGACTAAAATGGCTGAAAAAAAAAGTTCAGATCGTTTCATAGTACATAAACTGTAGCAAAAAAAGCGAAAAAATGCAAAAAAAAACGTGAATTTTTACAAAAACGGCAAAAATACTTGACAAAAAAATTTAAACAATTTATAATGAAAAACAGTGTTCTTTATATTTTTATATTTTTTTGTTAAGGAATTTTGACATGAGTTACGATGTAACACACTGTCTTAAACCGCTGAATTTATATCCTGATATAGGAGTACCCTTTACGCAAATTTCTCGCAATCCTATCACTGAATTAGCCAGTAAAATCAAGAGTGAGTCTGGCGCTTCGTATCTTATTGAGCGATTCTTGGATACCCATGAACGCATTGAATTTTCTCGCGAAGTTACCCAGCGATTAGCAATACAGGTCGATCTTGATAAGGAGATAGACAGAAATAGCACGCTTCTTGCAATAACAAGAGTTAACGCACACAGGGATATCACTATTCGAAGCAGGGAAGCAATCGTGTCGGTGGCAAACACCGCGTTGGCGATGAAAACGTTCGGAAACGAAATTGACGAGGTAGAAGGAGAAGAAAGAGGACCAAGGTTGTTCAGCAGCGTTACATGGGGCTTCACCATACGAGCAAAAAGAAGGAGATAGGAAGGTATTTATGGACAGAGTGAGAGTTGAAGAGCGCACAAAATTTCCGGGGGTTTTCTGGGTTGTCAGGGGGATAGTTTGGACGGCAAGTTTAGCCGCAATTCCATTTTCTGGAGGAGGAAGTTTAGCGGGCATCGCCATATTCGAGGGATTGGCTCATAACGGCAGAAAAGAAGCATCGAGAAAAGTTCAGGAATGCTCAAATATAAGAAGCAAGGCAACGCATGAAATAAATAATGATATTCTCGCCGGAAACACAGGCTCAATCAGATCATTTGACACGAACATTAATGGTTTTGGAACCATTACAACAGAATATAAATTCAAACTCCATTAAACGCATAGGCCAGCATAGCTGGCCTATTTTTTTTAAAAAAAACAGAGTATTGTATTGTCTTGTATTTTTTGAAAATTTCGCCCCAAGTAAACGCTCCTTCAAAACCAACGAGCAGAACTCGAAAGCAAAAAAAAATACAAAAAAATTTTGACAAAACATTCGATATATGATACATTTTTAAATCGTTGTTCTTTACTTTTTATAATCTTGGAGGTGGTATATGCTTATTCCGAAACTGCAGGATAATGGAGTTGTGAGTGTTGACACAGCGAAGTTTACTAAAAGATTTTGGGAAGCATACTGTTCTGGAAAAAAATTGCCGCGTTTTTCACGAGACAGAAAAAAGCTTATTTCCATTCTTTGGAATTCACTACGAGAAGAAATCAATGGAAAGCTTCCTTTTTTGGGCTATAAAAAAGAAGAAGAGCTTGAAAGCATGCTTAAGGCAATTCCCGTGGAAGCGCGAGAAAGGGCGTTTTACGAGAAAGACTTTCTTGTCCGCTGCATTCGGCAATTGTATTTTACGAAAAGATACATCTGGGGCGCTACTCCCGCGATGTCGGCAAACTGCGGTTTTAATATGACGCTTCTTAATCTTTCGCTGGGAATCATCCTGTCAGATGCGGGAATTGACGTATGGGCATGCGCTCTTCGCAACAGGCTAGCGCTCGTGATAGAGCTCTCTGACGGCAAATACTGGTATGGAGACGCGAACCTTGGAATATGCGGTGAGCTTGGCAATGCTCGCAAGGAGAAGAATAAAGAATTTGTTTTTGAAATTGACGACTCCCTAAAAAAAGAGCTCCGCCTTAAAATGAATAAGATGATTGCTGTTGATTTTATAGAATGCGCGCTTTTCGCGATGCTCTCCGAAATTCAGCTGTGGCTCTGTCCCATGATATCATCACAAAAATCAAAAGAACAAACACACGTTGAAGTTGAAGACATTGTTCACACCTTTACCTATCGCGACTTGTATCCTTCGCAAGAAATGTGCGATCAAAAAATGAAAGCATTAAGAGAGATCTTCCCCTACGTCGCGCCAGTCATGTGCGACCCGACTCTTGGATTAGACGTTCTCCATTTAGCACGAGTTCAGCTTATTTGTAAAATGATTTCCGATCTAGCGCCATTGCAAAAAACCGATGAGAAACAGCGAGCGCTACATTCTGCTTTTATTGAAACAAGCGATCAGAACTCTGAAGAAACAATGCGCCTCATCATTGACGGGAAAAGCGAAAGGCTTAAAAATATCCGACAAGACATATATTCATTTGGGCTAAACCTCAATAAAAGATTATTTGTCTTAGGATTCCGATACTGGCTCAAGCTTCCAGACTGGATATCTTCCGCGCTCATTACACTTGATTTGCAAAAAGCAGTGGATATGAATTCATCCATATAGTTATTAAGCACATGTAGTTCTAGCTTTGATCTTTTTCTAAAGATATTAAGTATTAAAAATAACCCAGTTTATATGAAATAAATTGGGTTTTTCTTGACAAAAATATTGTTATATTATATAATTTTAATGCCTTGACAAACCGGATGATTGCCCCATGCCAGCGCTTCGCACTGGAATTTCGAAGCACGAATATCGAAGCACTAAACAATATGCAAATTCTAAAATTATAAATTCAAAACAAGTTTATAAAATTAGAATTTCGAATTTGGTTGCTTTAGCAACCATCCCGAAAGCTTTCGGGATGAAAGTAAAACTTTCATTGTTTCGATTTTCGTATTTAGAATTTCGAATTTCCAGCGCGGAGCGCTGAAAGGTGTGGGGAGGAAAGTCCGAACACCCTCCCCCCACCTATGAGAAGTTAAGCCTGATAAAAATCAGTACTTACAATTAAAAAAAGTATAGATTTTATAACTTGGTTTGATGACTCATAGGTGGGGGGTGTAGCGGTAGTGGGTAACGCCCACCCATCTCGCCGTAAGGCGTGATGAGGACCAGTACCACAGAGACTATACTAGCCACCCCGAAAGCTTTCGGGGGGTCAAATGTGAAAAGTGTGATAGTGTGTTGCGATACGTACGCAATATTGCAGCATCGTAATGCTATATCACTCCGCTCCTAGCGATAGGAAGCGCGTGGCAAACTCTACCTGGTGCAATGCCAAATTTGGTCGGCAGCTTGAGCTTGGCAGCAATGCCAGGCCTAGATAGATAATCATTACCAATTTCGTCTGGAGCGAAAGCGAAACTACGAAATCGGCACAGAATTCGGCTTACAGGTTTGTCAAGGCATAAAAAACTCCTCCGCAAGAGGTGTTTTTTATTTTGACAAAAAAAATTATATGTGATAACTTCATAATCAGTTCTTTACAAAAAAAGTAGTTTAATATTTTTTCATCTACGGGGAGGCATTATGACTCAAGCAATGGTTAAGAGGTCAGGAGTTGTCATTGGCTTATATGTAACACCAAAACAACTTATAATTTTGGAATTTATCCAAAAATTCCAAAATGAAAGAGGTCTTTCACCAACCCTTGAAGAAATCTCACAATCTCTTAACGTAACCAAGGTTACAATTTTTCAACATATAAACCAACTAGAAAGAAAGGGTTGGCTTAAAAAAGAAAAATTCTGCGCAAGATCAATTCAGCTTTTGTATGATGTACCCACAAAAAACGAAGCGCTTGGTTACTTGAGCGGGTCAATTGAATGTGCAAAAGTCAAAAATTCTACTCCAGATTCCGACGATTCAATCAATATGCTTCGAGGATCAAAAATATATGTTGTAAGCGATGAATCGCTGGAGGAAAAAGGAATCCTACAAGGCGAGTATATTATTGCACAAGACGAAAAGCCAAAAACAGGCGACCTTGTATTAATTCAAATAAATGGGGAGATAAAAATAAAATCTTATAAACCTGAATTTAAAACACATATTCAAGGAGTAATTATTGGCACGATAAGATCTTTAAGATAAAAAAAATATAAAAACATAGAATCTTCCGAAAATTTCGGAGGATTTTTTTATATAAAATTTAAAATTAAGAACCAAAAAATTCGCTAGTGGAGCATCAATGCTCACCGTGTCATTGCGAGCCCTGCGAAGCAATCTGACCGCCGCGGTCATCCCGAGCCCTGCGAGGGATCCCCTGACCAGTTGCACCGTGCGAGGGGATCCCGAAATGAATTCGGGATGACGAAAAAGTCAACGACTACAGGCTGAAGTTGCTAGCTTGATAACTTTATTGTCCTCCGTAGTCCCCGAAAGCTTTCGGTGACAGAGGGGTAAGCGACTTCGGAAGCCTTGGCGAAAGCTACGGTCGGAAATCCATCGGAAGGAAATAAAACAAGTTCTAATGATTGGGATAATCAACTATTTTTTATCAATAGCTTCGTTTACGAGCCTGTCTGCTTCTTTGTTATCCCCTCTCATCACATGCCTAAAAGTAATTTTTTTAAATCCTTGCATACGGTTCCAGGCCATAACAAACAAAACTCCAAGATCTTGGTCTTTTACTTTATACATTCTTTTAAGCTGATTGCACACAAGCTCTGAATCCATAAAAAAATCAATAGTTTCAATACCCATCTCTTTTGCCTTTTCCAACGCTAAAATTACCGCCCTATATTCTGCTTGATTATTTGTGGCAACACCGATAAATTTCTTAAAGTATTTTTTTTCTCCGCCAATATCAATAACAACTCCGATACCCGACGGTCCTGGATTTCCTCGCGCTCCTCCGTCGGTATGAATAATAGCATGCTTCATATTAAATTTTAAATTTTTAATAATGTAATAATATTAAATTCCTTGAATTACAAAACTTCTAAAATTGTCATCCCCCCGAAAGCGTTCGGGGGAATGACAGAAAGATAAAATTTCGCAATTCAAAATAAATAATAAAACAAATCTGCGATTTATTAACCAGAAGAATGTCTTAAGTCTATAATCTTCAACTGTATCTCCCTATTCCCATTCCACTCATTAATGGTTGGCTCGCAAACAACATCTATCGCGTCGCCGGGCTTTAGTTTTTTTGACCACTCTCCCATTGAAAATCCAATAATTTGCCTCACCGTGCCTTGATTATCGCCAATAGAGCCTTTGAGATGCGAACCATTATTGCCAATAGCATTGCATCCTAAAAGAACGCATTTTGTAAGTAAAATTTTCGGCTTTGGATTACCTTGTCCAAAAGGTTCAAACACTTCAAGCGTTTCCATAACCTCCCAGTTTATAGTGTGAAGTTCTGTTTCAGTATCAATGAGAATTTCAGGAAATGACGTATCTTCTTGCAATAAACGATCAGATATTTGGAGCATTTTTTTCTTAAAAGGCTCAAATAAAGATTCATCCTTAAGAGTAAAACCACATGCCAAAGAGTGGCCGCCAAACCGCGAGAGATATTCCTTGCATTCTTCAAGCGCCAATGTTATATCAAGGCCCCGTACGCTTCTTCCCGACCCAACCATTTGCCCGTCTGTGTTTTTTCCTATAACAATAGTTGGGCGAAAATATTGATCCATAATCTTTCCCGCGACAAGCCCTACAAGGCTTGGCGACCAATTATCGCTTGTCGCAAAAAGTATGCTTGCCGTTAGGTCTGGCTTCACTTGGCTTTCGGCCTCTCGAAACATCTTATCGGAAATTCTCTGTCTTTCTTTATTTTTTAAGTTAAGATCTTTTGCGATACTTAACACCTCTTCATTGTTCTCGCTCACCAAAAGCCTATATGAGGTGGATGCGTGATCCATTCTTCCCGCCGCATTAAGCCTGGGGCCTATCTGAAATCCAATAGTATATGTATCAATTTTTCCCAATATAATTCCAGAAATTTCAAAAAGTCTTCTTAAGCCAATTCTTTTTGTTTTATTGAGAACCATTATCCCATACTTTGCGAGTGTCCTGCTTTCTCCTTTCAATTCTATAAGATCGGTTATAGTGCCAATGGCAACGAGATCCAAAAACCACTTTTCTATTCCTTGAAGCGGAAAATCAATTTTCCCAAAGTAATTTTTTCTTGACGTATCCGAAAGCATGGCTTGCATGACCTTAAACGCGACAGCGGTACCGCAAATTTCTTGCGTTGGGTATTTCTCGCCTTCCCTTTTTGGATTAATAATCGCATACGCATTCGGTAAAATTTTTTGCGGATTATGATGGTCAGTGATAATTACATCAATCCCAGCATTTTTGAGCTCTGACGCCTCCCGTATATTCGCTATTCCGCAGTCAACGGTAATCACAAGTTTAATTTTTTTCTTAATTATTTCCTCAACGGCGTTCATATTCATCCCATATCCTTCTTTTTCCCGAAACGGTATGTATACATCCGCGTCAATTCCAAATATTTTTAACAGCGAAACCATAATAGCGGTGGATGAAACGCCGTCTGCGTCATAATCCCCATACACAAGAATAGATTCCTTATTAAGTATCGCCTCAAAAATCCTATCAACAGTTTTTTGCATATCCAAAAATAAAAAAGGATCATACACATGCTCCCCATAATCCGGGTGTAAAAACTCATCAATCTCTTTTTGAGTTTTTACTCCCCTGTTGTACAATAATTGAAGAATGAAGGGGGAAATCTCTGGAAACTCATTTTTAAAATTTTCCTCCGCTTTTGGCAAAACATTCCATTTTTTATCCATATAAAACAATAATATCTTATATTTCATTGCTAATTAATCTATTGTATCATTCTTTTTTTTGTAGTACAATCCATAGGTTGATGAAGAAAGTTCTTTACAAATTACCATGTAAAAAGGAGCAAGCATGTCTCGATCCGTGATTTTAGGCTTTGGCAAAACATTGGGTTCAAGCAATATGTCAAACTCCTATTTGGCAAAAAAAATTGAAGAAGCCGGAGGAGAAAATACTTCTGACGAATGGATTGTGGAGAGAACAGGGATACAATCGCGATTTATCGCGAACGGTTCATCCACGGGCCAAATGGCGCTTGATGCTTCAAAAAAAGCGCTTGAGATGGCACGGCTATCGGCAGAACAAATAGATCTTATAATACTTGCCACGGTAACGCCTGATTACGGAGGGACCCCATCTACCGCGTGCATGGTGCAAAAAGCGCTAGGCGCAAAATCCATCCCCGCCTTTGATATTAATGCGGCATGTTCAGGATTTGTCTACGGCCTAAGCATTGCCGATTCGCTTTTAAAAACGCATTACAAAAACATCCTTGTTATTGGAAGTGAAAAGCTCTCTACTCTTATTGACTGGTCCGACAGAAAAGTCGCGCCTCTCCCTGGCGACGGCGCCGGAGCGGTAATACTAACAAGAAGCGATTCAATGGATTTTGGAATCTTTGACTGGGAACTCCACTCATTAGGCAATAATGAAGCTCTTGTTATTCCCGCAGGAGGATCCCTTAAGCCCGCGAGTATGGCAACTATAAACGGTAAAGAGCATTTCTTGAGAATGGATGGAAAAGAAGTTTTTAAATTTGCCGTTCAGGCCTGTTCCGAAACAATACTGGCTCTCATGGAAAGAAACGGACTAACTTCCGAAACAATTGATCATATTTTTTTGCACCAGGCAAATCTTAGAATCAGCAATTCCGTATCAGATCGCCTGCGTATACCCGACAAAAAATTTTTTCACTCTATTCAATATTATGGAAATACGTCTTCGGCTTCAATTCCGCTTGGAATCGCTCAAGCCGCAGAAATTGGTATGCTCAAAAAAGGCGATAATGTCCTTCTCGTAGGTTTTGGCGGAGGCCTCACATGGGGCGGATGTTATCTTACATGGGGATTATAATGTCATAAAGACTAGAGAATATGCTCTAGTCTTTTTTTTATAAACGTGATATAATCGCTTCATAATAACTTTTCAAAAATATGAAAAAGAAAGAGCTTTACAAAAAAATATGGGCGATATTCGCCCTTATTACAGCTATATCAATGGTTTTATCTACGTTTACTTTTCGATAGCTCATTGAAATTCAGGAGAGTATGATGCTTGGATTTGGCAATGATAAAGAAAACTATAATAAAAATAAAGAGGCGGAAGATGTTAAAAAGGAAATGGAAAGAATAAAACGCCATGAAGAAATTTTAAAAACCGCGACAGAAAACCAAAAATTCATAGAAAGCCTCAAAAAAAAGTTCATTGAAGACTTTGAAAAATCAAAAGATAACTGGGGTCATCACACGGGAGTTGCGCTGGAAATGATGCTTTGGTTAAAGGAAAATCTTCCCTTTTCTGAACAAGAAAAAGATAAAATTTTTCCCAAAAAACCAGAAACAACCTCGCCTCTCACTAAAGAAGAAAAGAAAAAAAGAAGACATTGGTTTCGATGGCACAAAAAAGAAAAATAAACACATGGCTTGCACACAACTTGCAAGCCTTTTTTATTGAAAAATAAATCTTGTCAAATTCGTCGATCGACCAATTTGACAAGGTGAAACTTGTATGGAATTAAACTCTATCTCTTCAAAACCTCCATAAACGCATCAGTTGGGATATCTACTCTTCCGGACTGCATCATTTTTTTCTTTCCTTTTTTTTGCTTCTCCAAAAGTTTTGCCCTTCGCGTCCAGTCTCCGCCGTAGAGTTTTGCGGTTACGTCTTTTCGCAGGGCGGATATTCTTTGGGACGCGATAATTTTTCCTCCAACTGCCGCTTGTATCTTCACTACAAACTGATGGCGAGGAATTTTTACTTTTAAGGTCTCAACAATTTTTTTGCCAACCTGATATGCCTCGTCTTTGTAAACAATCGAAGAAAGCGCTTCAACCGGATCTTCGGCAACCAAGATATCAAGCCTCACGATATCGCATTCCCTGTATTCTAAAAATTCATAGTTGAGGGAGGCATAGCCCGAAGACGCGCTCTTGAGCTTATCATAATAGTCAACAAGCAAGGATGAGAGCGGCATCTCATAGTGAATTACGGCAATATGTTCGTCAAAATATTCTGTGTTTATATACACACCGCGCTTTTCAGAAGTGAGCTGCATTATGGCTCCTAAATATTCTTTTGGAGAAAAAATATCAAGCTTCATAAAAGGCTCAAGCACTTTTTCGCGCCTATCCGGCCCGGGAAGCTCTTGCGGGCTTCGGATAATTATTTCGCTATTGTCTTTCAGGAAAATCTGGTAGGCAACGCTTGGAACGGTAATAACAAGCTCAAGATCATATTCGCGCTTGAGGCGTTCTTGGACAATATCAAGATGCAAAAGTCCCAAAAATCCGCATCGAAATCCAAATCCAAGCGCTTTGGAACTTTCCGGATCATACATAAGAGAAGCGTCATTGAGCTTGAGCTTATCAAGCGCTTCGCGGAGATGCTGATACTCATCTCCGTTTTTGCAAAATATTCCCGCGAATACCATTGGCTTCACTTCTTTGTACCCGGGCAACATTTCAACGCGCGAGTCCCCAGCGACCGTGTCACCTACCTTGCACTCTTTGACGCTTTTGAGGCCTGTTGCGATGTAGCCGATTTCGCCGGATTGAAGCTCCAAATCTTTTTTTAAAAATGGGGAAAAATACCCAACCTCAATGGAATCAGAATCTTTTTTTGTAGAAAGATAATACAATGTATCTCCCGAACGCACTTTGCCTTCAAATATCCTAATATATGCTATCACGCCCTTATAATCGTCAAACTCCGAGTCAAAAATAAGGGCTCGAAGAGGCTTATCGCTTTCTTTCTTTGGTTGGGGCACCTTTGCCACAACCGCGTCGAGCAGCGCATCCACGCCCTGCCCGGTTTTTCCGGATATAAGATATATTTCGTCTTCTTTACTGCCAAGCACGTTCATAATCTCGTGTATTGTTTTTTCTATCTGCGCGTTTGGAAGGTCAATTTTATTAACAGCCGGAATTATAGTAAGATTTTGATCAAGCGCTAAGTACAGGTTCGCCATAGTCTGCGCCTGTATGCCCTGCGTAGCGTCAACGAGAAGTATTGCTCCTTCAACTGCCGCGAGCGATCTCGAGACTTCATAATTAAAATCAACGTGCCCTGGCGTATCAATCAAATTAAGCTCCACGCCCTTCCACTGCATGCGCACCGGCTGTAGCTTTATGGTAATCCCGCGTTCCCGTTCTATATCCATCTGGTCAAGCATCTGCGCTTTCATTTTTCTTTTTTCAATTGTTCCAGTGGTTTCCAAAAAACGGTCAGCCAAAGTAGACTTGCCGTGATCAATATGGGCCACTATTACAAAATTTCTAATTTTTTTGTCTGGCATACAAATTTCCTAAACACTTATTCAAATCCAATAATCTTTTCTTATGTTTTATATGTGGCTTAATTAATTCTAATAATTTTATTAATGATTTTCGTTCACTAACTCGTATTCTCCACAAATCCTTGTTGTATTTATATCCATGCACAACATCATAAATTTTACCTTTAGCCGCAATTCTTTTGTTTTTTGGGCAAATTATGTTAATATTTTGCATCCACAAATAAAGCCATTGGATAATAAGTCTATCATAACTATCAATCTTCAATCTAGCCCTTCCATCATATATTCCTAAATTTCCTTCAGCATCAATGTAACCAGCGGCGAATGAAGCAGAAAAATTTTTATTTTGTGCAATCCAATATTCAACTGGTCCTTTTTTCAATAATAAAAATTCAAAACTTTTATTTAAAAAACAATTAATAGTATATGAAAATGTTTTTTTATTCCTATTAACACTTACTTTCCCATATTTTGAGAATAATCTTTGCATAAGCCTTACTTGATCAATTCTTGTTGTATGGGTTCTAACAACTATCACTTCCGAATGTGCGGATGTTTTATATGCATTTAAATCTCCTAATCGAAATCCTATCAAATAGGCTTTTTCAATTTTATTTCCGGAGAAATCCCTTTTATTATATTTACTTTGTATTATTGATCTTGATAACGGCTTCATGCCATATTCTCTCATTCTATTTAGCACGGTTTTAAAACTGCAATTATAAATAAAACCTATTTTATATTTTGATTTCTTTTGATTATAATACAACTTTATTAAATCTTCTTTGGATATATAAACCTTTTTTCTACTCATGCTATTATTATATACCAATTAAATTTTGTGCAATAATACAAACATATCTTGAAACTATAACGGGCTTTTGATATTTTTAATACTGGGATTGGTAACATGGGTATAAATTTGAGTCGTTCTAATATTTTGATGTCCTAATAATTCTTGAACATAGCGCACATCAACGCCATTTTCCAAAAGATGGGTGGCAAAACTATGGCGTAAACTGTGAAAGGTCGCGTCCTTTTTTATGCCAGCTTTTTTTAATGAATTTTTAAAAACTTTTTGGGCGGTTCGTTCGGTTAATTTTCCGCCACGCTCGCTTTCAAAAATAAAATCATCTTTGCCCTTGCCGGCTATCAAATGTTCAATATCATTTTTAATTTTTATCGGAAAAATAGTAATCCTGTCTTTTTTGCCTTTTGCTTCTTTAAGATGAATCGTTAATTCCGATAAATCAACATCACCAACTTTGATATTTATCACCTCGCTCACCCTCAAACCTGATCCATAAGCCAGCGATAAAAGCAGGCGATGCTTGATATTTTTTGTTGACATTATAATTTCAACTATCTCGTTTCTGGAAAGCACAACCGGCAAACTTTTATTTTTCTTTGCTGAATGGATTTCTATTTTTTGTGCTGATTTTAAGACATTAATGTAATAAAACTTGATAGCGTTCAAAATTAAATTTCTAGTTTGGGGAGATACCCCCTTGTTTTCCAAAGATTCAAGAAAGTTTTTTATATTTTCCATATCAAGTTGTTCAAAACCAATTTTTTTGAAAGAAAAATATTTTTCAAGAGAATAAGTATAACTTTTTATCGTTTTATAGCTATAATTACGTATTTTTAGCTCTCTTATTGTTTTATCAATGAGATCTTTCATATTAGCCCAAATTAAGTTATACTTAATTTGTAGAAATTATATCATAGGTTCGGTTAACATACAAATTTTTAACCTATTAACGAAAACTATTCGTCCAAAAAGGAGTTATGTGAAATAACATCAATTTTCTTGACCCCTTCGGGGCAAACAAAAGAACAAATAATTTTATACATTTATGACAAATGAAAAACTGATAAAACTCGCGGCATCTCTCTGCTTTTCAAAGAAAATGGGAGATAACACATCTGGCGATGTCGGCTGTGCTTTAGTAACCGATAAAGGCAATGTTTATACAGGTGTTTGCATTGATACAATGTCCGGCATGGGATTTTGTGCCGAGCACGCCGCCATCGCTGCCATGGTTACAAAACGCGAGTATAGAATCAAAAAAATCGTCGCTGTCTGGAAGGATAAAAAGAAAAAGAGTGTTCATGTTTTGCATCCATGCGGGAGATGCCGCGAGTTTATGCGTCAAATAGATAAACGAAATATGGAAACTGAAGTCATTCTCGGC
>CAYJWS010000006.1:16059-32177 GCA_964373925.1 uncultured Gammaproteobacteria bacterium | reverse complement strand
AATCTACTACCTGTAATCCCTTCTCTTCATGCGGGGGTTTGATCTCAATCACAATCTTTGGTTTGTGATTTTTTTGTAATTGATTGGCAATATAATTTTTAAAATTAGTATTGAGAAATTTGTTAGTCTCTCGCCTAGATGCTATTAAAAATATCGGCATATCAATAGGAATAAGTTTTTTTGTATATACTCTGTCTAAAAGAATATTTGCTACATAGTTATAAAGAACGTGTTTTTCATTATGTAATTTTGTGTACACCTTTTTCTTATTCAAATAAATAGTAATAATATTAACATCTTTACTAACAAGCGATTTGAGAACTTTTTGTCGAGTTTTTGGTTTTTCCTTAAAACAATGAAGCGTGCTAGGATGAAATTTTAATTCTTGTTTGCTGAATTCATGAAAAATCTTCTTAATAATCTTCTCAATATGGCTTTTTTCTTTTACAAACAAAAATGTTATTATAAAAAACTTTGATGTTTTCTTTTTTTCAAAATTAAAACCAAGATCTCCGCTTTCGTCCATGAAAATGTAGGCCATACTCAAACTTTTTTATGTTTTACGTTTGAATCTTCAGTAAGCTCCTTCCTAACCCCATTTCACTCGTTTCCTTGTGTGAAAATTTAGAAGTGATTGATTGAATATAATTTTCAAAAATATTTTGCATATTTTTATAAAATTCTTCTTTCTGGATTCCCGTTTTCACGGGACTGAGAGATTTTAGATATAGTATATAAAATTTAAAGCAACATATAATTATCCAATATATTAAACTTTTGAATTTTTATCATTAGAATTTGTTTCTGATTTCGAATTTCGTGTTTCGGATTTACTACCTATCCACTTCAAATAACTCTCCACAAATCCGTCAATGCCTCCGTCTAAAACTTTATCCGGATCCTGTTCTTCATAATTCGTCCTGTGGTCTTTTACCATTTTATATGGCTGTAAAACATAGGAACGAATCTGATTGCCCCACTCCGCGCTTTGGAATTCTCCGCGGATCTCGGTCATTTCATTTTTGCGCCGATCTACCTCAAGCACAACAAGCTTTGAGCGCAAATGCTTCATCGCCGTCTCCTTATTTTGCGCCTGCGAGCGTTCATTCTGGCATTTTACAACTATGCCTGTGGGAATGTGAGTAATACGAACAGCAGAATCCGTGGTATTTACGCTCTGACCGCCCTTGCCGCCGGAGCGAAAAACATCTATTTTCAAATCCTCCTGCTTTATTTCATGTTCGCTTTCGTGCAGTATCTCCGGCAAAACTTCTATCAAGGCAAAAGAAGTATGGCGCATTTTTTCCGCGTCAAAGGGCGAAATGCGCACAAGCCTGTGCACTCCCGCCTCGGATTGCAAAAAACCATACGCGTAATGCCCAATAACCTCCACCACAACGCTTTTAATGCCGGCTTCTTGTCCCCGGCTCTCGTCAATTATTTTTGTCTGGAAATTTTTCTTATTGCAATACCGCAAAAGCATTCTGAAAAGCATCTCCGCCCAGTCCTGCGCCTCCACTCCTCCGGCGCCCGCGTGTATAGCGAAAATCGCGTTATTTTTATCGTACTTGCCGGATAATAAAACAAAAAATTCGAGTTCATCAAAATTTTTGTGAATTTCTTCAAGTTTTTTCCTTATATCCTCTTCAAGAGACGCTTCTTTTTCCGCGCTCGCAAGCTCCGCCATATCTCTAAGTTCTTTGACTTCGCCAGAAAGTTTCTCCCACTCGTCATGCTCTTTTCTTAATAGTTCAAAATTTTGAGAGATCTCTTTTGCGCGGATAGTATCATCCCAAAAATTCTTTTTGTTCATCTCCTTTTCTAATTTTTCTATTTCTTTCTTTTGAGACCCATGGTCAAAGTAACCTCCGCGTAGAGGAGATTTTTCCTTCCAGCTCTTTAATTTGTGATAAAAGTTCCTACATTTATAAGAAATTACCCGCCAAAGGCTGGTCGGCCTTGGGCCCAGGAATTGAAAATTAGAAATTTACGTACATCCTTCTTGCGGTTTAAAAATTTTATTTATCTGCGAACAATTGCAAAATGCTCCGTATTCCGTTTTTTGCCATTCTCCTCCGGTTGACGCGCATAATGATTTATCCTCTCGTAAATCAGAAAGAATATCCGCCGACAACTGAATACAAGAGCTAAATGATCCGTCTTGATTGTATATTGCTTGGCAAGAAGATTGCTTTAAGCACGCGTCTTTCGCAAACTCAGCGCAATTTTTTCTCACATCGGCTGGCTTAAAAAAGAAAAGGGCTAAAAATCCCAACGCGCCCGCTCCTGCCAAAATCCCGGCAACAATAAGAAGCTTTTCGCCAACGCGGACTTTTTCTTTTACTTGAATCTTTTCAAAACTCGAAGTATCCATATTTTATAAGCTTAATAGCATAAACTCTTTTGATACAAGAGACTCTTTATCAAACCCAACTCCTTCTTTTTTGAGAATCTCTCTTTTCTTCTTTGTTCCAAAAATATATCCGCCAACTTCCCCCGTGCTTTTGACTACCCTGTGGCATGGTATTTGTATAGGATGAGGGTTCGCGTGCAAAATATTTCCAACAGCTCGATAAGCTTTTGGCTTTCCGGCCTTTCTTGCGACAGCCGTATATGTTGTGACACTCCCCTTCGGAATATTTGCGATTATTATAAAAACTCTTTTACTAAACGCTGAATCCATATTTTTAGTTTGCCGAACAATTCATTTACTGTCATTCCCCCGAACGCTTTCGGGGGAATCCAAATTTTTTGCTGACATTTATGGATCCTCGCTGGAGTCTACCCCGTACATTGATACGGGGCGAGGATGACAAAAAATAGTATTTTATTATTTAACAGTCTAACTATTTTAAAGCATCGGCAGCGCCCAAAAGCTCAAGATATTGGTTTAAGGCGTTTTTAAAAATCGGCGGAAGGTAGATGATCGCTAAAACTATTGGAATGACAATCGCCATTAATTTCACTATAAAAAAAATATTTTGCCAAAATATCCACCGCCTTATTTTTTCAAGGACCGCGTAACACGCCTTAGTGTATTCAAGATTGTCTGTAATAAGCTTTTGGAATTCTTTTTCGCGTTCCAGCGCATCTTTGGGCGTAAACTCATGGATAACCTTTGTATAACGCAAGTTTTCTTCAAGTAAATTTCGAATCTCGTCAACCCTTTCCTGAAAAGGCTTGTTCTCTCCGCTTGTATGGATATTTGCATGCTCGTCCATATTTTTAGCTTTTTATAAACTCCTAATTACCTTGAATTAAGAAACTCCCTAAAATTGTCATCCCCGACCCTGATCGGGGATCCAGAAAATCAGGGAATACTGGATTCCCCCGAGCCCTGCCGAGGGGAAATGACAGAGAAGGCGAGTTTCGTAATTCAAGATAATAAACTATTTCCTAATCTTCTTCCGTATAAATGCAGGGATCTCCAGCTCTTCCTCTTCTGGGGTTTTTGCGCCTTCTTCGGAAATAAATTCTTTTGGTTTTTGCATTGGCTCGGATTCAGCAAGCCTTTCTTTCTTTAGAAACGTGGATGGCCTGTACGTCGGCTCCAAAACAGCGGATTTTTCTTGAGATTTTTTCACGCGATCATGAAATCCCGTAGCAATAACCGTGATTCTCACTTCATTTTTCATGCTTTCGTTAATAACCGCGCCAAAAATAATTTTGGCATTTGGATCTGCCGACTGGGTAATAAGTTTTGCCGCTTCGTTGATCTCGTGCATGCCTAAATCTACGCCCCCGACAACCGTAAAGAGTATTCCCTTCGCGCCGTCAATGGAAAGCTCCAAAAGCGGGCTTGTGGTAGCCGCCTTCGCGGCCTCAAGCGCTCGATTTTCGCCACTTCCCACTCCCACTCCCATAAGGGCGGAACCGGTATTTTGCATGATTGCCTTTACATCCGCAAAGTCAACGTTAATAAGCCCAGGAACGGTAATAAGCTCTGCGATTCCGGCAACGCCTTGCCGCAAAACATCGTCGCATAAAGTAAAGGCATCAAGAAGCGATGTTTTTTTATCAATAACTTGGAGTAGGCGGTCATTGGGAATTGTTATTATGGCATCAACTTTTTCGGCCAAGTCCAACCAGGCTCTTTCAGCTATAGCGTTTCTCTGCGCGCCCTCAAATGAAAACGGCCTTGTAACCACAGCTATCGTGAGCGCTCCCACTTCTTTAGCAAGGCTTGCTACGGTTGGAGACGCGCCCGATCCCGTGCCGCCGCCAAGACCGCATGTAATAAATACCATGTCAGAACCGCGCAAAAGCTCGCGCATTTCATTTTGGTTTTCCTCCGCGGCTTTTTTGCCGACATTGGGGTCCATGCCCGCGCCAAGACCGCGCGTTGTCGTCTTTCCTATGTGAAGGCGCTCTTTCGCCAAACAATGATGGAGGGCTTGGACGTCAGTGTTAATCGCGATAAAATCCACTCCTTTTATTTTTGATTGGATCATTCGATTGACCGCAGATCCCCCCGACCCACCGACCCCGACAACCTTGATCTTTGCGAATGTCTCTATGTCTGGTTTAATTTCCGGCATAAAAATTAATTTCTAATTTCTAATTTCCAATTTCCAAACATTAGGTATTGGGAATTAGAAATTGGGAATTAATTACTATTTTCTTCCAAATGACCCAAAGAATTTCTTAAATCTTTTTGAAATATCTCCAAGCTTTAAATGTAAAAACATGCTGCCAAATTTATCTCCCCTCCTCTCGCTCAACTGATCTCCCCAAATCACTAACCCAATGGACGTTGAGAATGAAACATCATTGATTTTATCAACGGCGGAAGAGACGCCTATCGGATATCCCAAAGCTCCTGGCAACCGCAGACTTGACTTGGCAAGCTCAACCATTCCTTCAATCTTCGCGCCTCCGCCGGTCAGAACCGCGCCCGTAGGAAGCATCCCTGATTTGTCAATTTTTTTTAGCTCAGCGTCCACTCTCGCGAAGATTTCTTCCGCGCGCGCCTCAATAATTTCTGAAATATATTTTCTTGAAATAAAAATGCTCTCGCCCCCTCCCAATTCGCCAAGATCGATTTCATCGCGTTTTGAAATATTTTTGGAAAGCGCGGAGCCGCATTCAAATTTTATTTTCTCTGCAATATCAATATTCACCCGAAGCCCTATGGCTATGTCGGATGTTATATGGTCTGATCCTATAGGAAGAATGGCGGTATGGAGCACATCGCCTTCTTCAAAAACCGCGATGCTCGTCGCGGATCCTCCTATGTTTACAACCACGCATCCCAGCTGCTTTTGGCGAGAAGTGAGAACCGCCTCCGATGTCGCAAGGATAGACATTACAAGATCTTCAATCTCAAGACGCGTCCTGTAGATCGCTTTTGTGATATTTTTAATCTGTGATGCAAGGCCTTGGATGATCTGTGTGTCAACTTCCAGCCGAATTCCCGTCATTCCCCTTGGATCGCGTATTCCGCTCTGGCCGTCTACGGTAAAGCTCTTCGGAATAACATGTAAAATTTCATAGTTTGGGGGCGTTGCAACGGTTCGAGCGGCTTCAATGGCGCGCTCGATATCGCTTTCGGTTATCTCGCCATTGGGTTTTGCCACAGCTATAACGCCCTTGCTTTCTTGGGAAATTATATGGCTTCCGGAAATCCCAACCCATACCTTCTGCACCGGAACTCCGATAATTCTTTCGGCCTTATCAAGGCAGGCGGTGATGGATGAAACGGCGTCTTCCATACTGGTAATAATGCCACGAGAAATGCCAAGCGCGGGAGACTCAGCAACGCCAATAATATGGAGGCCTCTCTCATGGCCTTCCATTCTCTGGCCTAAGGCAAGCCGAATAGCGCTTGAACCTATATCTAATCCCGCGATAATATCCGGTGTTGTTGGCATAAATCAAAATGAAACACATCTATAACCCTGCGATAGAGACCGATGGGTGTCAAGACATATTTTTTATTCCCGTTCGGCCGAGCTCACGGCCGAGGCCCGAAGCTCTTTATCCCCCTTCTCCGCTAGCTGGCGAATTCAGGGGATTCCCTTCTACTTTATCCCTCCGAAAGCGTTCGGAGGATGTTCAGCGGAGGGGAATAAATTATTCATATATTGTACCATAATCATAGAATGGACGCAAACATTTTTTTGGCAAGTTTTCAACAAGTAATGTATACAAAATGTGTTCAATATCATACATTAAAATTGTATGAAAAATAGAACATAAGGAAATAGAATAATAATTGTCGTCAATGCACAGATGAGGGCGGCAATAAGTACTGCGCCCGCCATAACGTCTTTAATAAAAGCGATATAGTGATGTACTCGCGGTTTTGCGATATCGACAAATCTTTCAAAAACAGTGTTAATGATTTCCAAGATAAGTAGCATAGAAATTGGTATGAGTAATATAATTATCTGCACAATTTCCACACGAAAAAGAAAAGCTAAAAAAAGCACAATAAAAGAACATGTTACATGAATCCTAAAATTCTGCTCTTCTCGATACATCAAAATAAGGCCTTTGAAGGCGTGATGAAAACTGCTAAATAATTTTTTTATATCAAACATAATATCAGCTGTAAGCTATAAGCTATAAGTTGTAAGTAGAACCTATCTCAAAAATAATTTAACTGTCATTCCCCCGAAAGCTTTCGGGGGAATCTAGTTTCATTAGAATAAGCTGACATTCTGGATCCCCGATCAGGGTCGGGGATGACAAAATAAAGAAAAATAGTATTTTTGAGATAAATTCTAGTAAGAATAAGAAATAGGCGGTAATTATTTTCTACGTCTTATAGCTTACTGCTTACAGCTTACAGCTTATAAACTTTTCAACACTTTCTTCTCAACCCTCTCCATCTTTTTCGCTTCCCTGTCCTCGTCATGCGTATATCCAACAAGATGCGCGAGGCCATGCACAACAAGTATGGTGAGCTCTCGCGCCACGCTGTGCCCGCGCTTCTTCGCCTGCTTTTTTGCCTGGCTGTACGATATCAAGACTTCTCCCAAGCTCTCATCTTCTTTGGGAAAACGCATCTTGCTCTCCACTGCTCGAAAGCTTAAAACATCAGTCGTGCTGTTTTTGGCGCGATACCTGCGGTTGAGTTTTTCCATTTCAATATCAGAAACAAGCGCAAGCAAAATCTCCTTCTTTGAAGGAGTTTTCGTTATCGCATAAAATTCCTTAACAATTTTTTTAAAAAAATCCCTTGTGAAGGGCGCTTTGACAAAATTTTTGAAAAAAAAAGTTTTTATTTCTTTATGCATAATTCATACCAAGTAAAAAATTTTTACGGAAATGGTAAGGCGATTCTTGTAAATTACGAAACTTTGTTTTTTTTGTCATTGCGATCCCCGAAAGCTTTCGGGGAGAAGCAATCTGACCGCCGCGGTCATCCCGAGCCCTGCGAGGGATCCCCTGACCAGTTGCACCGTGCGAGGGGATCCCGAAATAAATTCGTGATGACCAAAACAATAGGTCATTATAAAAGAGCTCAAACGACCAAAAAAACAAAATTACGTAATTCAAAAAACCTACAACCTAATGCTTTGTATCATCATATCAAATGTTGACAAAAAAGGAATGCTTGAAATAATGCTTGGCCTGTAGGTAAATATATATACCCGTGAAAAATCACTTGAAAAAACAAAATATTCCAAATTGTCATTCGTTTTGTAGGCTATTGCCTTGTTAATGAGGTTTGCCTGCGTAATCTGGCTTTGCGTGACGCTTATTATATCATTTTCTAGTATCCAATCCTGCGGTTCTAATTTGTCCGTATTCTGCGAATAAGCAATGCTTATAGAATCGCCTCTCTTCGTGTCAAAAATAACAAGCTGTCCGACGAATTTAGCAAGCCACTTGCTCGGATAGATAATTTTAGCGTTTCCTTCAAGCACATATTCTTGCACAAGCCCTGATTCAAGAAGTGTTTTTCCCGTCTGGCGCGGATCATAACCCGTGAGCAATTCATTATAATCCGAATAGCCGTCTGAATCGGTATCGGAATTATTCGCGTTTGTTGAGAAAAGTTTCTCTTCTTCTCCTGTCAGCTTGTCTGTGTCAATATCAGAGGTATCTACTAAAAATTCCGAAGGCGGAGGCGTTACCACGTTTGTATTTGTCTCAACCGCAGTATTCGTATTTGTATTAGGCGATGGCGTCGGGGTTGGCTCGGAGTTAATGGCGGGGTTTACATTAGTATTTGCAGAATTAACATTTGCTCCTTCTGCGGCAGTATTTGCGTTTATATTAGCGGGAATATCAATATTTTGCTGGACTGCTTCTTTTTGCCTTGTCTGAAGAACTAAAAACGCCGCTCCCACGACAAGTGTTGCAAGGACAATCAAAAGAATTATTAGAATGAGAAATCCGTGCCCGCTTTTCTTTTCCTCAACAACAAACCTTGGAGGCATAACGCGGATCTTATTCACTTCTTCCTGCGGTATCTGCGGGGAAATATTCTCCGCGGGATTTTTATTTTTCTTGAAAAACATAAGGGATTCATTCAATCAAATAAACAATGAAGCAATAAAGCAAATTATTTACTTGATTTTATTTTTAAGATTTATTAATTATCTTGAATTACGAAATTCGCTCTTTCTGTCATTCCCCCGAAGCTTCGGGGGAATCCAGTATTATCTAGTTTTCTGGATCCCCGATCAGGGTCGGGGATGACAATTTTAGAGAGTTTCGTAATTCAAGATAATTATTTGCCTTATTTTTCTTGCTTATTTGTTTAATTGATTTCTTGATTTATTATTTTACTATTGCGCGTTCTCAAAAAGCTTGCCCGCGCCTTTGGGATTATACCTATTAAGAACTTCATCGCCATCCTTATATCCATCGCCGTCGGTGTCGGGATTGAGCGGATCGGTCTGGTATGTTTTTATCTCATCTCTGTCTGTTAATCCGTCTGAATCGGTATCAGGGCTTGAGATATTGGTGCCGTATAGTTTTTCTTCCTTATCCATAACGCCGTCAAGGTCCGTATCAATATTTTCGTCAATACTGGGGGTCGGAATTGGCGTCTGCGCAACAGTATTTTCAGGCGAAGGTGTTGGTGTAGGCTGGGTATTCGTTTGGGTATTTTCCGAAGGTATTTCGGTATTCACTGTATCAATATTTACAATTTCTGGATCTGGAGTTCTGGTTGAAATCTGCTGATACGTAAAATACCCTGCAGCGACTAAACCGCCGCTTACAAGCACTAATGCTATTATAATAAAAATTTTTGATTTTAACAAAGGTTTGCGGCGTTCAGTTTCGTCCGTTATATCTTGCGTAAGGTCCGGGGCCGGCATCTTTACCTCAAGCCCCTGGGGAAGGCCAGGCCTTTCAGGGTTTGCCGACCCTACGGGCACACGGACCTTCGGAGTTGTCGTGTCGGTTGTTGAAAAAATATCAACGGGCTCTTTTTTAGGCTGAACTGGATCGTAAGCTCGCGGCGCTTGAGCAGGAGGTGTGAGCTGGGGCGTTTGTGGCGCTGATGTAGGCGAGCTCATGCTCTGCGCTTGAGGAGGATTTACCGGTCTCTGGGTTGCATTAAATCCCTGATTACTCGGACGCAGAGGCGCCGAAACATTTGAAATGCCCGACGGAGGAGGCGCGGCCTTTGTATATCCTCTTGGCGTTTGCGAAAACGGCGTTCCTTGATTTTTTTGGGGTACTGGCTCCACGCCGTCAAAAATATCCTCCGGTTCCCCTGACTTTGGTTTTAGGTTGCTAAAATTCGGCATTTGTTGGTCTGGCATACGTTTAAAATTAAAGCTATAAGCACTAAGCTATAAGCTGTAATTAATTAATAGATTTAGAAAGTCCATTCAACATTCTTCCTATCTCACGAGCTTTTTCAATTAAAATTTCTCCAGTTTCTTTGTCAATATAATGCAATTCATAGCTTAAAAGAAAATAATATTTCAACTCCTCCAAAGAAGTTTCTGCGATCATTAAAAAATGCTTTCTATCTTTCATTGACTTGCGCTTGCTACCTTCGGCAATATTTGCCGCTACGGATATGGCCGCCCTTCTCATTTGACTTATTAAAGAAAATATTTCAGCTTTTGGAAACTGCTCGGTATCCTTATAAACTTCTAAAACTAATTTATGGGCTTTTAACCAAACATTCAGCTTTTTAAAATTTTCCATATCTTACTTACAGCTTACAACTTATAGCTTACTGCTTTAAGGGGTCATGCCCTGATTTTACCTCTTCTCCGTCATTATATCCATCGCCATCTGAATCTCTATTTCTGGGATCTGTTCTGTGTATTGAAATTTCAGAATAATCACTAAGCTTATCTCCATCAAAATCTTCAGGCATTCTTTTTAAACAACTTTTCCTACCATCGGGAGACGGGATTTTATTGCATATATCATAATCTACCTTTGTAAGAGCTTCTCTTGTATAAAAAACCTCCCAGCATTTATTTTGATCGGCTTTACTTACGCTCAAACATACTTTCTGCCCTTCTTTAGCACTGTTCATAATCACGCGTTCATAGCAGTAGTCTTTTTCAGACTCGTCCACAATAGCATTACACGCGCTGAAATTATTGCTCTTTGATATGACAAAATTATCGCAGTCAATTATAAGGGCTCTATCAATTACCTTGGCGCATAATTGATCTAATGAAGAAACCCTAACAAGCTCAATATAGCATATATCCCTATCATTAATAATAGGAATAATCTCGCAAAATTTTTCATTCTGACCTTCGTATGCCTTGTCTCGAATACTATTGAGCCAAACATCATATCCATTGTTTTGGCAATCCTGTCTTTCGCCAACATCAACAATATTATTGCATCTTTCCTTTGAGGCCTTTGCATGCTCCGATGCAACTTTGTCATAGTTGACAAGACCGGGCGCGCGCCCTATATTTTTTTTATTCAACAAAATTAAAAAAATAATTACACCCGCCATCGCCACGAAAATACAAATTATTAACAATATTTTCTTTTTCATATTACATAGCTTATAAACAAATATTTCTTCCTGCCGCGTCTCTGCAGGTAATTCTCACGTTTTTTACCTTGATAATTTCCCCCTCATTTGCGTCAACTGTAAACCGTATCTTAAGATATTTTCCTGTCAACTCTCTATTCTTATTGCTATCTTTATCAGCATCGCTCATTGCCATGTATTCATCCATGGATATTGGAGGCTCGCCGCTAATCCTATCATTGAATTCCTTAATCTCTATCCAGTTATTGCCAAGATTCGCAACATCATCGGAAAGCGATACTCGCGCGATAATTTTATCAGTAGCGCTCACGGGATCAACATCATACAAAATTTTACCCCATCGATTAAGCCATTTTCCATTTGCGGTTGATACAGCTTCAAGGTCAAAAGGTATCTCAAATGTTCTGCCTTCGGCATACACCGACAATATTCTAGGAGTAAGGCCAGAATATAACATCTTGGTTCCATAAACTTCAAAAATGCCGGTTGATGACCCGTCTGATGCTTTAAAGCGCGATATCTCTGTACCATTATGCTTTGCCCAAATATTGCCAAGAGTATCGGCGGCAAGCCCATATATAGGAGTTCTACCCGGCGGATCCGCGGTAATACCCGTTTCTTTATCAATCTCCGTATCAATCTGAATGAGCAAATTATCAGCACCGCCTCCATTTTTGCTTTGATTTGCCACCCAAAGATGGTTGTTTATATCAACAGCAACGTGCCACGGGCTAAATAATATTCCGGCAAAACGCAAGTTTTGCATATCGCCTGAATCTTGAGCAACCTTAGGAACCTTATATATCCCGGCGCTGTGGCTTATCCATGCCGTACCCAATGCGTCAAAAGTTATGTCGCGGGGGTTCGTAGTATTATAGTATCTGCAAGCGCTTCTATCTCCGTTTATAGAGCATGTACTCCGGGCTATGGCAAAGGCGTAATTTCCCGGAGCAATGGTATCTCCATTATATATCTTATTAAGATCTATTCTAAGAGTTCTATCGTAATTAGGCTGTATAACCCAAAGATGGTTATCGGAATCAACAATCATTTTTACTCCTGGATCATCACCCCCTACTTGAGTAATCCATCGAATTCCTCCTGTAGCATTTGTGCAGTCACGATTATTGGCTCGTGAATACTCAAAACGCAATTGTTGCTCTCCGCTTCCCACATACGCCCAACTATTGCCCTTAGTATCAACTGCCACTTGATACACTCCTTGATTGCCATTATCACCGCTTCTACAATTCTTTCTTTCGGCTAAATCATAGCGATACTCTGTCACACCTCCGCTATCGCTTGTTATGTCTCTATCAACAAGCCATAACGTCTTATGAAAATTATCAACATCAATGGTATGGCCTTCCGCCCTTCCATAAATAATTCCTTCATTTGCCCCAGTTTGGGCATTTACTTTTCTAACATTATTGCTAGCGTAGTTTGAATGCGCCCATATAAATTCAATAATATTTTCCGGTTTTGCAAGCTCGGGATTATTAAATATTTTGCTCGTATCAAGGTTAAACCCTTCCAGCGGCAGGCAGGTTCGTAGGGTATTGATCTGGCACTGCAAAGTATTGCACGACGCGCAGAAATTGGCAGTCATGTATTTACTAATGTCGGTTCCTCCTTCGCTCAAGCACTGTTGAAAAACCCCATTATATAAAGCCCTGATTTGGCTGTCATCAAGCTTATAGTTTAAAATCATGGCCTCATCTAACGCCACATCGAGCAGATCCCCTGGCACATCAATCTGAAGGCCCAAAATATAGAGCCAATACGTTACCGGAATCGGGTCACTCACTGGAAGAATAGGGACATCCCCAAACTGCAATCTTCCATCAACATAATAAACATAACTGCTAAACCCAAGCAATGGTTGAAATTCAAATACGGCTGAAATCATATGCCAAGTGTCCTTAGCCCAGCCAACCGGTATTTTTCGTTCAAATCCAATCCCATGAACAACCAGTTCATCAACATCTCTATTCATCGGCTTTACCCATAAATTGATAGTTCCTTTGTCTGACAAATTATATGTTTGTATGCCATTTGCCTGCGCGGGATACTCCAGGTCATCATTATTCATTGGAGACGTTTTTGTCCCATATACCACCAATGCCTTTCCCAATGTTTTCGTGGTATCGGTTAGGCCGGTAGTAAACGTATGGCGATTTGTATTTTTTGAAGGAAAAATAATTCCGCCATCATTTAAAGCGTTAGCCGTATCATCAAAATGCGCGATAAATGTCGCCTTGGGATCTTTCTTAATAGGATAGAGGCTACGCAGGGTAGTGGCGGGATTTATAGGATTTTGAGCGTCGCATGGCGCTATAATTCCAAAGTCGTTCACATCACACTCCTCGCACTGTCGCGCGCCAATGGGGAAATTTTGACATTGAACTAAAGGCGCTGCTATATTTTCAAGAACGCCGTTGCCGCACGTTTGCGCGTCGCAGTCGCTTGGCAGGCCGTCGTTGTCGGAATCGTTGGAAAATGAAAGCCAGTTCTTTTCATCGTGGTTTCCAAACGGCAAATACCCTTCTTCGCGTATTGCGAGATTATTTGGAATGTCGCTCCATGGAGGGAGACTGAATCCATTGTTAAACGGATTTCTTCTTGTCTGCTCCCAGTTGTAGCATCGGTCGCCGTCGGCATCAAGGTCGCAGGCGTCGCCACCGCAGAAATTGCAGAGCTGCGGCTTGAAATTCTTTGGATCATTGCAGCACGGGTCTTTGTCTTCAAACCCTTTCCTGCATAAAGATTTCGCGCCCTGCGCGTATGGAATATTTCCCGTAAGGTTGCATGTGTTGGTATCGTTGTCATAATCCGCCTGGTCGGGGTTTCCTGTTATCGGACAATTGTCATATTTTGAAAACGAACCCTTGCATCCGCGGAAATCATACCCCTTGTCGCCAAACGTGTCGTTGTCGCGGTCGGTGCAGATATCGCAGGAGTCTCCAATATTATCTTCGTCAAAGTCCAACTGCTGGCAAATGCCGTTGCCCGAACCTGCGCCCGCTGCACCCCCTTCCCTAAACCAGATCATGGCGTAATTCGCGCTGTCGAATAAGGGCTTATTAGTAAAGGGGGGCTTTAGGGTTGGCGAAAAATCGTTTATCATTCCGCCGACATTTCCTCCATCGTGAAAATTACCAACTCCCAAAGGTCCGGTGTTCTTAGGATCAGTGTCGCTTGCAAATCCGATAACTGAAAACTCTGGAGATTCCGTATCGGTTACGCCCCCTGTTTGATAATGGAATTGCCCGGTAGCAGGATCTTTATTAATAAGATAGTTTGAAATTCCTTGCGCGGATAAATCAATTTTTTTAACGCAGACATCAACACCCGTTGGCTCTTCATCATTGTCATCGCCTAAAGCATCATCATTGTTGTTTCCATCTTTTGCTCCAAGTATCAAACCATTAACCGCCATTCCGGGCAAAAGAACTGCTTCATTTCCAAAAGATCCGGACTTTATAGGAGTTGGCGCGATATTGAGCGCGCACGCCGGGCTTGTCCAAATAGGCTGGTTGGCAAACGCTATGCCTGAAGGATCTCCAATGCTTTTTGCGTATATTCCGTATATAGGCGTTGTTGGCCCATCCGAATCCTTATGTACCGTGACCATCAAGTCAATAAATGGCAGAGAGTCAAAGGCCTGCGCTTTATAGTCGGCGTTATTTCCCTGAAGTACTCCACCGGATCCTCCATTAAACCACCACGTTCCCCCCATTTCGGCATTGGTATAAGCCGACCAGTGCTTGCCTCCTATATCCCCGTCGTTTATTCTTGCCACAAGCGTCCATCCGCCGCCATCGGTTGCCATATCGCAGTACACCTTTTCCGGAAGTTTTGTAAAGTCTCGGCCGGGATAAATATCATAATAACCGCTTGGCAATGTAGCGTCGTCATTACGAATTTCCAAGCACGAAGCGAATTTCCCGACCACAAGCGCGCCTCCGGCAAGGCAGTCATTGTTACCATTATTAAAGTTGCACGACTGCCCGTTTTTCTCCCCTCCAAAGCACTTGCTTGGATTATTAAATTGCGAACAATTGTCAGGGCGCGAAGCAATTGAAGGAAATATGGCACAGCTCACGTCTGAATTTCGCGCGACATTGGATTTATAAAAAATTTGGAAGTCGTCAATAAAATATTTGCCTACGGCGCTCACATCAAAGACAAACGCGACTTCATTTTGCGCCGTTTCGTAGTTCACATAAAAATCATTGCTCAACTGCATCCACCCATCGGTGGTTGCGGTATCAGATACTGAAAACGGTTGACCCTTGCATTTCGCGGAATACGGAATTCCATCCTCTCCCGGAAGCGCATTTGTACAGCCGCGCTTTACGCTAAATGTGATTGGCTGGCCCGTGCCAGGAACAACAGGATCGGAGGTAGATTTCACCCACGCCCGCGCCGTATACCACACCCTGTCGTCAAACACGTCTGGCGCGCGAGCTGGCCCGGGCAAAAACATCTTGAGTATCATGCGTTTGGGCGTAGCATTGTCCGCCTGTATCCATGCCGCGTGCACTCCGCGATACGCCACATCTTGCGCCGTTCGCGGTTCAAGGCTAGAATCATCAAGATGCCTATAGTTAGAGGACTGGATAAGCGGCTTATCGGGATTAAATAATTTCCACTGACCCAAACCGTTTTCAAATCCTTCATTTATTATGGAATCCGTAAAGAAATCATGATCTGTGTCTACGCACGAATCGCAGATATCTCCAATGAAATCACGGTCATTATCTTCCTGTCCGGGATTATAGGTGGTAATAAACGTTCCGGCGTCATACTGGTCATTATCTAAAGGATTGAGCGGATCCGGGTCATACCTTTGCACGCCAACACTGCCCGAGCAGTTATCAAGCTTGGTTGCAGTGGACGCGGGAAGCTTGCGGCATCTTTGGGCATTATTTTTTACAGTTTCAGGCGCATTAATTGGAGGTACAAAAGTCTCATTAGTCGCAGTTATAGGATCATCCTGACAATCTAAATCAACATTGCAAAGGCGCACATTTTTATCATCAAGATCTGTATATCCGCCGCAAAAACCCGAAGAGAATCCATCATTATCGGTATCGGTGCTTGGATCGCACGCGTCGCCAAATTCCGATCCATTGGGCCACACCTGTCCCGAGAGTGCGTCGGGCGTTTTACA
>CAYJWS010000006.1:0-15959 GCA_964373925.1 uncultured Gammaproteobacteria bacterium | reverse complement strand
GGAGGCGTTATCGAGCCCGTCTTCGCACACTCCATCGCCGTCAATGTCGTTAATAGGCGTATGGTCGCATGGATCGCACTTGTCGCCTAAGCCGTCGCCGTCAAGATCAGCCTGATCGCTATTTTTGCAGTCAAATATATTTTTGCACGCTGTTGGCGGACAATTGTCAGCGGTGTCGTCAACTCCGTCCTCATCCCGATCATTTTCCGAGTTGCCAAATCCGGAAATACAATCATTATAGAGCGGATCTGCATCAGGAGCTCGATCGCCATTCCATGTTGTTGGGCCTTCATACTCAAACTGCGCGCCCAAAGTATACTGCGTTCCGTCATTATTTAATTTATAGGAGTATGCGTATGCATTGTCGCTTGGGCAGGTGAACTGCAGGCTCTTTTCATCCCAACACGTCTGCGGATTTGCATTGCATTTTATGACTTTTCCAGGATAATCCACAGAACATGTATCTAAGGCACAACAGCTCTTAGAGGGATCATTAAGGGATGCCGGAGGGCACCATTGAAACTCATTGATTGGATCTATAGGAAGCGGCCGTCCAAGCTGGCGAGTAAAGGTATCTTTCCACGAAGGCCATGTGCTGAATGTGAGGCCTGGAACATACGTTCCGCCGGTAAACTGTTTTCGAACTGGATCCCACAAGGGGAATGTTTTATTTTTTCTATTATAGTTTCTGATTAATAGATCTATGTCGCGCAAGTCGCCATAACGGACAATGTCTCTACGAATTTGCGTCTTTTCGGTTTCGGATGGGATATTCACCATGAATTTCCATCGCTTTAAAATTTCATCAAATATGGCAATGGTTTCCGCGCTCGCGTTTTCGTTATACGAGAGAAGATAAATATTTGTAATCAAGCCTATTTTATTACATGCATCCGCGCAAGCAGGGGGCGGGAAAACATTAAAGTCATTACAAGTGAGCTTAATGCCATTTGCATCATTGCAAATAAATGCCAAATTTGCCGCGCTCACATACACGGTTCTTCCGGAGCGCACGGCGGGAAAGCCGGAGATATCAATGGATTGAATCTCCCCGCGGTTAGGAACATTGAATTTGCATTTGTTTAAGCCTATTGCCTTGCAGTCAGCATCCTTAAAGCACACCTCGCTCAAATCCGTGCCGCTTGTGTTCTCGCACACTCCTGACTGATACCATGTGTCGGGCGAGAGATGGAGCGGATTTTCAATGACTTTTATTCCGATGATATCAGAAATCTTTTCTGCCGTGCCCAGACCCACCCCACAGAGACCAAGCTCTTTATCCGGAAGAGAGATAGCGGTTGGCGCGCCAGTAAACTTGAACTTGAATGTATGTTTTCCCACAGGAATATACTTGGTATCAAAAAATATTTTTTGTCTGCTAGAAAGCGCCAAAATCTTGTCTTTTGTGGAAACTATCACGCCATCCACGCTAAACTCAATATTGTATTCCTCGCCAAGCGACGCGATATCTTTTGCCCCCACGCTATAAATATCCGCCCACACCTGGTAGTTTCCGTCATTGGGCGCGACCCAATCTATAAGGCTATATTCAGCTCCATTAACTGACGTGGAAAAGCAATCTTTGTCCGAGATTTTTGCCCAGTTGGCAGGAACGGAAACAGTATCGTCAAAAACCTGCGTATTGAGCGCTTTTTGGAATCTGGTAAACTCATTAGGGAAAATAAATGTTTTTGGAAGGCTTGAGGCTAATGGCGTAACATCGCTCTTGAGCGATGGCAAGTCGTCGGACGTTTGAGGGGTCTTTTTGTTATCCCTGCAATAATTAAAACTAAAATTAGTATACGGCAGAGGATTTACCGCGCCACCTGGCAACAGAAGACTGCCATCGTCTTTATATTCAACATTGCCAAACGACGGCCATGGATTAGAACATATAAAATTGGTAATGGTAATTGGCTTTTGGTCTTCGCCACCCTGCTGTTGTTTTGGATCTCCTTTGCCTTTGACAATCACGCGCGCAGAGCCATCTTTTGAAGTATTTGTTACAGAAATTTGCTGAGTGTCTAGAACCGCCGGCCACTGGATTATTCCCAACAAATCTTGGGGGGTCCATGTGTATAGGGCATTGGCAATATCTACATACGGCTCTTGCGATGTGTCTTTGCATTGGGCAATATAATTATGCTGGTTTCCAGGCAATCCTCCTGCTGCAACCGGCGATATATCACCAATACACGAGTTGCCGGCGCATGTGAATGAATCTTTGGATTCATTCACCCTGTCTCCGAATGTATCTTGCACTGTAACTGTAACAGCATCGCAGTTGCACAAGGTCGCGCCAGCATCAATGCTAAAGCTCCAACTATAATCCGGGGGGATAGGCGCATTCAATGCCACTCCCTTGCTGTTTTTTATTCCACCTGCTCCACCCTTCAAAATTATTTGATATGTATCGCCTGGATTGAGAGTCGCCCCGCGATAGATCTGTAAAACATCGGCATCAGAAAGCTCCCGATTCCAAATTCTCACCTCATCCATAGTTCCCTGAAACCATTCAGTTTTGTTTAGGCCGAATCTTCCAAGAAGCGTAACGCCGTGGTTATTGGTAAACGCATGCGCCTCGGTTTTTTTCAATGCCCCGTCAACATATATCCTCGCGTTGCCGCCGGCAAATACGCCGACAACGTGATGCCATTCATCCCCTGGAATCGGTGTCGTACTGCTTACAAACCACCCGCCCGCTTCATTTTGCCCGAACACCGCGTTGTTTGTCGTTGTTTCAATGGCAATTTCGGCGAAAGATCCGTCTGTTCCAATGATAGTCTTAAATGTATTATTATTTGGGTCTGTTTTCACCCAGGCTGATAAAGTAAATGGTTGTGTTTGATCCGTATTCAAAACCTGTCCGGCATTGATAAAGTCGTCTTTGCCGTCAAAGAGCAGTCCTCCGCCGAACCTGCCGTCAGGCGTCCACTGCGGACAGCGATTGCCACTGCACGCAAGCGCATGCTGCGCGGCGCTTAAGTCCTTGTAATCTTTGGTGTCAAAATCAAGCTTCAGCGCGAGCGAATTATTTTCAACTGCTGGAGGCAAACCAATTTTTTCAATGCGCACGCTCTTTGTTGTTTTGTCATAAAAAATATTTTTTGCCTGATTAATATCCGGGTTAAAAACACATGTTGCTAAACCCTTACAAAGCCTTACATTGTCGTATATTCCATTCGCGTCCTTGTGTAGTATGCTCTGCTCGTCCATTACTTGATTAAAAGTCGCGGATATAAGCGGATTGGTGCAACGAATGGTTGCGTTGGTATCGCAGTGGTCGCCGTCAAGCGGCGGATTCTCATTATTTGTCTCATCGGCATCGGGACTGCATTGCGTCACGTTTGGCGCGCTGGATCCGGCATTACCCATACACACCTGCTTTGCCAAATATCTCTTTTGCACGTCAAGCGGAGTTAAAATATCATTTCGAATTTCAAATTCATCTAAAAGCGCGTCGGCGCGATTGCCAGACTGGGCATCGCTTCCAATAAACATTTTTGAATTTTTCGTTAAGTCCACTAAATTCGCTTCATCAGACAAACCAACCGCATGTGCTGTGGCTTCTTTTCCATCAACATAAAGATAAACATGAATATCATAAAAATTTGGTACGCTTTGGAATGTAGTTTGCCAAATTGCGGTAATATAGTGCCAATCATTGGTAAGCACGTTAGTGTCCCACACCATATCTCCTCCAACACTATTTCCATCAAAATAATGAAAATTCATTATTCCATTATCCATAAAAATTCTTAAAAAAGGTCCTTGGACTGGATCGCCTATATTAATTTCAAAAAAATATTTCTTGCCAGCAAGATCAAGCGGTTTCACCCAGAATGATATTGACCCATTTTGTGGATTAATATTGTTAAGCGCGGGATAGGTGAGCTTTATGGCGGCAGGATCTGTTTTTAAGCTCTTACCTAAAATATCCGCGCCTTCAGTGAGCCCTTGGTCAAATGACACGCCCACGCTATCTATGGGCCGAATAACAGCAGATCCTTTTTGCGCGAACAGCGAATCATCAAAATGCGCCAAGAAAAGCGTGCCGGAATCCGGCTTCACGGGATATACGTCATACAAGGTACTTCCTCCCCTATATGCCTCGCTGCATACATCCCCAACAAAAAACTCTCCCATGCCTTTGACATCAGGCGCGAGCGCAACCGATGCCTCAAGATGCGTCTGCCGAAAACCAACGAACGGATTCCAATTATTCACGTCACCCGCCGGATCTACTACTGCGGGCAAAGGGGGCGGCGAGACTTTATCATAATTTAATATAATAGGATCCACAGACAAAAAATAACGCTTGTCATTCAATGGATTAGCAACAATGGCAGGAACATATGGTATTTGCGGAAAATCGAAAGGCGACGGTTGTCCAATATTCCACCGCGCGGGAAACACAGGAAACGCGGCGTCCGTGCTCATATCCCACCACACCGCCGGATTCCCTTGGTCTTTTTGATCATCAATAGTATTCCACGCGAAATTTATACTAGTTAAAAGTGGCGTAAAGCTCTTATTGATCACAAGCGACCACTGGTCGCCGGCTTGCGCGATAGGGGTTGTCTTGTCCGTATCAGGAAATTGCAAAGTAAGCCCGCAACCTAAAAGCACAATATTTCCTTTCTGAAGTTTTGCTGGATTCCTTAACTCCGGCAATAAATCCGGCACGATGATGGTGCATGGATCAACATCTCTTGAAGCGGTTACGGCAAAATTATTATTTCCGATCGAGGTAACGCAAATCTTCGCAGTTATATTACAGGAGAGGTTTCCCAACATCCTCGGATCATCATCGTTACCAGGATCATTTACTTCTTCAGGCCTATTGGTAATATCAAGGCTCCACAAATCATTTGACTCGGGTTTGGTTAGATAGGTAAATTTCAAATGGCATCCTATGTCAAGATCATCGCCCTGTAGTGTCGCGGTTTGCTTCAATCCAGAAATCTTAAGATCAATAGGATCCGCACACGTCTTGCCTTCTTTTCTGGCAGATATGGTAAAGTTTCCTCCTCCGGAAGAAAGAATGCACACCTTGGCGTTGACATTACAAGATGAAAAATCTGAAACTATGGTAGGATTATCATTTCCCGCCGGATCATTTAATTTATTAAAGGTTGCCTTATCGAGATAATACTCCGCGTACAGAGGTATAAAATCATCGTGCGCCTGCGCTTGGAACATCTCCCATTTGTTCGGAGGCACAACAGCCGTGTTCGCGGAAACCTTATAAATTTTATCAAGATAATCAACCGGAAACACGTCAACCGACGTCGGCTTGCAGAGCGTGTCGGCAACATCAAACTGCCACACGCAATTCTTTTTTATATTTTCCGCGGGCGTTGTTCCGCAGTCAAGCGCTGTCGCGCCCGCCAGCGCCGTAATATTTCCGCCAACAAGATTCATAAGATACCGCTTATTCGGCGCCCACTTGCCTCCGTTATTAGGCTTGATGAGGACGCGATTGGCATTTGCCGGATCAATAGAAACCTGCGTGACCTTGTCAGGATCTAAAAGATTATAGGCAACACACGCATCTGTTGTGCCGTCGGGCTTTATTGTGCATTCTTGGATAGTTACACCGCTTGGCGCTGCCGCCTCAACCGATGGCTCGCTTGGCTCGCGATTAAATGTTGCCATGGCAAACTGGTTTTGGCAGTTTTGCCCGCCCGATGGCTGTACATCAACTACTTCAAACGGCCCAAGTTTAAGGCTGCCCGCGCCAACCCGAAGCTTTGCATCATTGCTCTTTGGCAATGTTTGCGTGAGTTTTCCGGTTGCGTCTATGTATGAGCTCGTATCAAGCGTTTTTACAAAAGTATCTCCGTCAGTTATTCCGCGCAAGAACTGAAACGGTCCTTTTTTATCATCGGAGTATCCTTGGCCGGAGTCATTGAGCTCATAAAAAGATCCCTCGCGGACGCAATTATCAGAACATGCGTCTCCATTCACAATATTTCCATCATCACACTCTTCGCCAATGTCAACCATTCCATTTCCGCATACAGGGGTTGGATATTTTTCCGTCACGCCCGCTGGATTATTTTTATTCTGGCATTTATTATTGCAATCCTCTCCAGCATCTGAAGCAATAAGAGCATTTGGCCCAACTTGTCCGGCCCTTCCTTCGGCAAATTGGCTTTTTAAACACGTATCTCCCTTGTGAACGCTTATATGATTTCCAAGCGGGCCCAAACACACCTCGCAGTACTCTCCAAAGCCCACGCGCCCGTCGCCGCATACTGATTTTCCCCTTACTGTCATATCGGCTCCCTCCAATTTACACTTATCACTGCATCCATCGCCATTGACATTATTTCGGTCATCGCACTCCTCCGTGCCGTTCGTTCCCGTCTCCACAACCCCGTTTCCGCACACGGCAAACGGCGGATAATTGGCATTGCCCTGCAGCAAGCACGTTGCCGAGCAATTCACCAAAGGATCGGCAGAATCGCAGTCTTCGCCCTTGTCCACATTTCTATTTCCGCAGCACATTTCTTCTCCAGCATCTCTTGTGGTATTGCCATTGGTATCCACAAAATCATTAACGCCATCGCCGTCTGAATCGGCATTGCATGCCGCCGTGCCCTTATGTAAACAAAGAGGATATCCGCACGAATCCGCGTCAACGGTATTTCCGTCATCGCAGTCTTCACCAAGTTCAACACGCCCGTTTCCGCACGCGTCTACCGGCTCGCCGTTGGGTCCCTTGCCTGGATCAAGATAGTTGGAATATTTCGCAACGGCAAAATCGTCAATAGTCCAGTCCCAATTAAACCTATAATTATTCAAAAGCTGTCCTGTGTCATCATTGCATGAATCCGGCTTTGAGTACGGGTCTGCGCGGTAGAGCTCAAATTCATTCACGGGAACGATGGCAATATCCGGCGACACCTGCACGCGATTTACTGTGCACAAATTCGCGTCAGTATTCACCTTAAACATAAAGGAAAAAGAATCATTTCTGTCCGCAGGCGTGAGGTAGTCGGGATCATCATAATTAAGATTGGAAAGATATATTCCCTCTTGGCTTTTAATTACCGGAAATACGCCATCAGGCTTTCCATGAAGCACCACTCTGTAATAATTTCCTGGAACAAAGCTATAGCTTATGCCGCCAATAGTATAGCTCAATAAACTTTGAAAGTTACAGCTCGTATATGGCTTTTTCGGTAGAAGAGGAATAATAGTCGTACAGTCAACTGCCGGATTCATCCCAATGCCAACTTTATTTGTGGGCGATACTTTATCACAGGCAAAGTCTCCTCCGCAGTCATAGACAAACAATGAAGTATTGGGAGCAATGGAAGCCGGAGTCGTATCCATAATCTTGCTAAAACTCACTCCCATAGCGGCGCTTCCGCACGCCGAGCCACAGTTTGGAAACCATGAGGTTACTATTGGCGACAGTAGGTCAACCGAAACCTTGCACATAGCGGTCTTTCCTTGAAGTGTTGTCGTAACCTTCACCGGATCCGGAGGGTTTTGTTTTGTATCTTGGCGAGCATAAGCAAAAACATCTTCATCGGTTATTGTGTCTGGCGCTTTATCGTTTATTTCAACGGTTGCTGGGCTCGCAGACGTCCATGTCCAAGCCTTGCCAACAGTATTAAGCTCTACGCATACATGATCTTGGTCAAACGCAGATCCAAGAAGCTGTTTGCAAGAAAGATTATTTGGACCGTTGCATCCATTAGGAGCCAATGGATCGGGGTCGACATACTGCTCTCTCAAAGTATATGAGCTTGGCTGGCAGGCAACGCATCCGATATTTCCAAAGTTCGTATTATTTTTTGTATGAAATCGCCAGATGTAGTCTGATGTATTACGATCAGAACCATTCCCATTCAAAGATATATGAATCGCGGACTTAATAGCCGCTACATCATCAGTAGCTTTAAGTTGAATCTGATACCATGTGTTTGGATTCAAATCTATATCAGGCGTTGCGTTTAAGCCAGCCAGAGGAACAAGTTTAAATCCGTCCACATTCTTTCCGTTATATATTTGCGTGGTGGGAGTAAATGTAAACGCAGCCAGCACTCCTCCCGCGCACGGAGTTTCTGTTCCGGGATCTATGGCTCCGGCGCCTGAACCGCAATCGCGGATAACCACACTATTAGCAGCTGTTCCAAAAGTAATGGTTGGGACATCCATCTTCTCGCTGAATATCGCCGAGATAACCGCGTTGACCGGCACGTTCTCGCCATCGCGCGGATATATCGGGCCCGGGCTTGATATGGGAGTGGTACATTCGCCAAGGGCAGGAGTCAAGCATTCGCTGTCTTTTGTGCATGCGAGCGCTACGGCAACCTTGGCGGGATCGCCCCCAACGCATATTCCGCCATCGCATTCTTTAAAATTTAAATTATCAAGGCAAAATACATCAGTCGTGCAGGCCTTGCCGGCATTTTGCGTTGTACCATCACACACCTGCGAGCAGGAATTTGTCCTTTGGCATTCATTCACCACATGCGGGCCGAAATTACCAGCCACAAAAGACCATCTATATGCCCCGCGGTTGCGAATCCCAGCGCACTGTCCCGCAGGCATGCAAGAATTTTCAAACTCGCCCGAGAGGCAGCACTCCGCTCCCGCGTCCGAGCAGGCGTTTACGTCTTGGCACTTGCCAATAGTAAATGGTATGCCATTGCTTGTTTTGGCTCCGGGATTATCAACAACAACCACATCGCCTGTTTGGGCATTCAAGGGCACAAGTACTCCTTTTTTAAAGTCTGTAGAACTCACTATCTGGTCCGCCTTGCCTGCTCCGGGCGTTAACACCTGAAATCCTCCGGGATTTACAATAGGGGTTGCCTTAAAAAATTGTATTATATCAACATCTAATAATCTTTCTCCAAAAAACTTTACCGGCGTTGTGCCAGCCGGGCCGGACAGAGGCTCTATTTTGCAAATACCTGGCGACGCGGGCTTGGCGGCGTCAAATATGAGATCTGGCAATTCAAAATTTGTCGTTATGGCAGTTGCGCCATCGCTTCGTGTTACACGTATAGGCGTAAGCGGGGATATTCCGGCAAGCGGCACCTTTACTATTATTCTTGAGTCCATCCAATAATCAAGCGCGCATTCTTGTGGAAATTCATAATCTGCTTCGACTAAAACTCCAGCGCTGTCAAATTCTACTTTTCCTTTTTTCGTTCCAAAATTCGCTCCAATAATAGTCACGTAATCGGCTTTTCCAGCTTTATTAATGGCAAAAGGATCAAGCGGCCACGGAGTGAATCGGAAAATAACCGGCGCGTCTTTTGCTCTATTAATTTTAAACGGCAAAGCATTGCTCTCGTTTGGCCCGACGAATGCTTGTATCCACGCAACAGACCCTTCCTTGAGATTCGGAACTTCAACGAGATTAATAGTATTGTCGTCGGCGACCGCAAATCCTCCTGCCACAGGAAACACTCCGAATTTTATGCTATCAACGTCTGGCCCTTGGAAATTTAAACCTTTCAATGTTATCCTAGCTTTAAACGCGCCTTCTTTCGGAACAGCGCCGCATAGCCCGGGTAAAACATCGCCTGTATTATTAAAATTTAAAATTTGTCTCTCTCCGGTTCCCGGCCCGCCATCGTCGGTCACGTCAAACAATCCGTTCTTGGCAGTCACCTGTATTTTGCTTGTGCTTCCCACTCCTCCAAAAGCAGGCACCTGAACGAGAATCCTGTCATTTTGCCAAGAATCAAAGCATCCGAGAACAACATCTTGCGCAAGCGATGCCTTAATGGGAAACCCGCCTGCGTTAAAAAAATCTACTCTGCTTATTGCCGCGTCATAATCGCCAAAGTTCCTTCCAAAAATAGTAATAATATTTCCAACAGCGCCATATGGCTTATCTTCATCAAAGGTCGCTGGAATTTTTTCATCATTATTGCCTAAGACATCTTGTGACGGAGTAATGTAGTCAATAATTGGGGGAGCCACGCACAAACACGAGGTAGTATCGCACTGGTTGAAAGCGCACAATGTATCCGTGGGTAGGGCGCATAGGGGCGTTTCCGGATTTTCCGCGTCACACGCTCCGCCCGAGCATTTTCCGCACGAGCCTCCGCAGTCAAGCTGTTCTTCGGGCTTGTCGCCTACGAGCGCCGGATCTGCCGGATCATTTTGAAAAATGCCGTCGCAACAATGTTGCCGCCGCACCGCGAAATTTTTTGAAATGCTCGCGGAATTATCGTCTTCATCTTGCGCATTCGCGCTGATTTTTACGCTGTCGCCAAAACTGTATGGAGGAGAAGGGTCCCATAGTGGAGGGTTCAAAAATACATTACCAAATGTGTTCGCAACTATTGCTGGAACTGGAATTTGGGTATTAATAAAATTTCCGTCAACCGAAAATTCCACGCTTGCGATTTGTGATGTTTTGTCACCCACAAACACCGAGACGGTGTTTGTATCTTCACATACCTGTCCGCCAATGCCTTGAAATACGGGATTATCAACATCAACAATAGTGCCGGTGGTAAACTCTCCGTCGCAATCAGCGCCTACGCCACAATCCAACGTTGATTTATTGATACAGCTAATCTCCCCCGGCCCGCCTACAAGCTTTACTGTATATTTTCTATTATCTTCATAGCAAAATCTGCTTTCATTTGGCGCGGGACATGGCTTGTATGGACGGAAATCAAGGCTCTTTCCGCTGGAACTTGTGGTATACGTTCCGCGCACTTCGTCTCCTTTACATGTTAGCGTTCCAGGGTCGCATTCATCCGAAACGCACTCTATGTCGCTCGCGCATACTTGCCCGTCTGTTCCAGGAAGAGCATCTCCTCGCGTTACGGTTTGCGTAATTGTAAAATTGGTTGGCTTGACTGATGTAATATCAACCGACTGATTAAACTTCACCCGTATCACGACATTTTTTATAGCTAAAGGTGTAGAAGGAGGAATGGGACGGTCCGGAGAAATAGTCAGAGCGACGCACGCCTTTGGCGCCGGACAGAAAGGATCTTGCCGGTATACCCCGCTCCAATATTTGTTGCCATTCAAATCAACCTTGCAAATTCTCTCAAGTACGCATCCTTTTGCATCAGGCTTTGGAAGGACTTCTCGAGCTCCTATGGGATCGCATGCCTCGCCCGAAACGCCTCCGCCACCGCCGGACGCCTTTAAAAGCGCGCGGACAATAAAACTCGCGATGGCAAACGAAGAAAATATAATAACAAGCCCAATGGCCGCATTCACTAATATTCTCTTTGCCTGCTCAATTTTTTTCGCGTCCCCTCCCGCGGTCATCCACACAAACCCGCCATAGAGGATAATGAGAACCGCAAGAACACCTAAAAATCCAAGAATTATCTGGATAATCCGCATAATAGTAACGCGGATATCCTGCTGAATAAGCCCCGAAAACGTTCCGTAGTTAAGACCTGTATCAATCTCTGTTTTAAGATCCACTCCCAGCGCTTGTTTCGCCCCTAGAAATCCAAAAAATCCTATTGCCAGCCCAAGCAAGAGCATGAGTATGATGACGGAATTCAATTTTCTGTTTTTGTTATATAGCATTCAAGCATTGTTTATTTTTACTTCTTTGTCCTGCGCGTCTTATTATAGGACATATAAGTCGAATAGGTCCCGATAAGACTTATAGGTCGTATAGGTCTTATAAGGCTTATATGTCTTATTCGGCTTATCCGTCGCGCAATTTCCATAAGTCGAATAGGTCTGATAAGTCTTATAGGACCTATGGGTCTTATTCATCCTATTCGTCTTATGATTTTTTTAAAATACTTTTTAATAGTTCGTCAAATTTTTCTTCCCTCTTGTGCCTCTCTCCCAAAATCATTCTTACTTTCTGTTGTTGGCTTACTATTGAAATCCCCCTTCCTTCCATCTGTGCACGCAGAGCATTCATCTGCCTGTCCAAAAGATAATTCGTCTGGTTGATAAGAACGATCATCGCGTTTGCCGCCTTTTGAGGGTCATCAAGATAGTGTTCATAGGCCGCATAGGTCTTATAAGACTTATAGGACGAATAGGTCTTATCAGTCTTATCCGTCTTATTCGACCTATCAACACCATAAGCCAGCTTCCTCGCTTCAACCGCCCTCGCGTCGTCCTTATCCCATATTTTCAAATTTTTCTCCCGCAAAAAATCCTTGTAATCTTCCAATAATTCCTCAAATGATCCTCGCGCCACTCCCAAAAGCTTCAGTTCGCTTGTCGGAGAAGTTTTTGAAACTGCCGTGCCTTCAACAATATTTTGCTTTCCCGATCGCGCCGCCTGCTCCATCTGGTCAATGGTTCTTGAAAATTTCTTGATATATTTTTTGCAAAATTCATAGGTGTAGTCGTGAATAATAATTGCCTGCTGGTAGGATTTGAGCTTTTTGTAAGACATAATAATTGTAGTTTAATAGATTGCATAAGACGTATAGGACATATAGGTCTTACAAGTCCTATCGGTCTTATCCGCCCTATTGGTCATATCCGTCATATCCGTCTTATACGTCCTATTGGTCTTATCCGACTTTTCAGTCTTATGGGTCTTGTTTCCGCCCTATCCGTCTTATCCGTCCTATTCGCCCTATATCTTCGGCAGGCATTCGGTTGCTTGCGGATTTTGATCACAGCAATACGGATTGTTCGCGTCGGCGGCGCAGTTCGGTCCCGAGCCCGGCAGGTAGCAATTCTGATAAATATCTTTGAGGCCAGAGCCGACATCAACTTTATACGACTGGTTTTCTGTGAAAAGCGTATGCATGAGCTCCATCTGCGTTCTTTCCTTAAAGCCGTCCGAGTTATCGTCTACGCCGTTCGCGCCGATACTGTATCCCGTGTTTTTGAGAGTATCAACAAGCGTAACATAGTGCTGGTTTTTGCATCCAAGAAACGGATCACCGGCAGGTATGGCCTTTGGATTTTTGCATTCAGTACTATACCTGCAAAAATTTTCGCTGTTATCTTTGCTCCTGCATTTTTTAAAGGCGATGTCGCAATATTCACCTCTATCCACGGATCCCGCAGGTATTCCATTAAAACAGTCATTATCCACATTGCATCCGCACAAGCCGTCTTTATAGCTATTATCAGGAAGGAAGGTTGAACTCATCATAAGCCTGTCAAATGTAGCTGTTGGATTTTCAAGAAGCGACGAGGTGCCACTAAGTGCTGGTGCTATCTCGTCAATCACCGGAGGCTGCAAATTTACCGAGCTATTAATGTTAAACTCCCACTGGTAACTGTCGCCTTTGGTAAAATCCGGAAATCCAGCGACATCGGGAATATCAAGAAAAAAACTCAAAGGTCCTTGCGCTCCGCTGTCCGCGTGGTTTGTTTTCCAATTTCCATCCAAAGAGTTTCTTGCGGAATCTATGACTCCGTCAAAAGGATCTGTTGCTTTTGGATAATTAAGCCCGCTTGCGTTTTGGCAATGGTTTACTCCGCCTACGGCAACGCACGTTTTATATACATCATCTTTACATGAGTCTGGAACAAGGGGATCGCAGGTTTCAATATTTGCCGCGTCTACTTGCACGAAATAATGCGTTACTGGTTTTGTGGTATCTATAGGAAGGCACTTTTTAATATCTCCGCAGGAATTTTTTATCGTACTGCACAGTCCGCCGCCGGCAACGGCGCAGTCCGCATCCGCGTTACAGGGTGTGCTTCCATTAATTTCGCACACGCCGCAACTTAGGCTTGAAACAAATTCCGCGGTTTTAAACTGATTACTCAATTTCCATTCGCCCGCCACTACTTCATTAAGATCAGGGATTTTATTGTTATTTATATCGGCAAACACACGAATACTTGGATTTGCAGGATCTACTATAAGATTTCCGACTCCTTTTGCGGTAGCATCGTCGGTTTTTACAATACCCGAAACTTTAAGAGGAAACATTGCTTCTGAAAAATTTATTTTTAAAATAACATCACGCGACTCATCCGGTATTTTATTTAAGGACACTGTTCTTGAGCTATCTGGATTTTGACCGCCGCTAAGATTAAAATCAGGTTTTGACGACCAAGCGTTGCTTGCCGAAATATGGATACTGTCTCCGATAATTCCAGCAAAGACGGATTGAAGATCCACTAGCACCCCACCCCCTCCGATTTCTTTCACATCATAAGGCTCTTCTTGAAAACTATTTATTTTACTTCTGATATTTGTTGCTGTTAAAGCTTCATTCGCCCCAATCAAAATCTCTTTGGCCTTGGGATTCGCTCCGACAAAAGTATACGTTGTGTTGCCTATTTTTAATGTATCGGCCAAAATCTCACGCTGGACTTGAACGGTGTACTGCGAGCCGGGCGCGGGTAAATTTGTAAACTCAATCTTCAGTCCGCATCCCAAAACAACCGAAGTTGAAAGCACAGAGGATGAGTTAAGGCAATCCATATATGAAGGGCCTCCTGCGGCAGGACACGCGCCGGCAAGCGTGCCAACTATATTAAATGTGCCTCCGGCTTCCGTTACGCAAATCTTCGCGTCTTTATCGCCAAGATAATTTCCAACCATTGATGAGTTTGGATCAGGCGCGCCTGCCAATAGTATAGGCTCAATAACTGCCGCCTTATAGGACGCGGGAACCAATATGACATCAAAACTTCCAGTTGAGGCTATTGCTGGTTTTGGAACATAAAGATCTTTTTGAGCGTCGCTCTCTGATAATGGAAACACGTCTTCTATATGGGGAGGGATAAGATCAAGGCGTGTCCCAACATCAAACCACCAGCTAAAATAGCCATTCACGCCAGGAAAGGCTGGATCATTTCCCGCTGTGGCGGGATCGGTATCAACAGCCTTTAAAATATTTTTGCCAAGACGAATAGTGTATTTCACATGATGAATACCATCACCCAAGTATTTTTTGGGCGTAAACACAAATGTTCTTCCATTGGTTGTGCTTGCGTTGACATCGGCTTTTTTGAGTTGAATAACAATTTTGGGATCATTGGGATCTCTGTATGTGATAAAGATATTTTCCGCTCCATCATTAATCCCTAATGTGCACGCGGCATTTTCGCACAGAGTGTCATTTTGCATCACTTCCTTAAATGTAACGAATATAAGGGTGTCGCGAGGCACATCAAGCGCGCCAGGAAGCGGAAAGACGGTTTCAATAATCCCCCCGCCCAAAGCACCGCAGTTTTCGCATCCTCCTATGGGCGGAGGTGGAGGCGGGGCTGCTTTTCTAGGTCCCGCGGCTCCTAAAAATAAATTCATCAAAAATATAACAATAGAATACGAGGCAAACATAATAATCATGCCAATAGCCACGTTGAGCATAGTCTGTTTTGCCCTCTGGATCTTGTTAGGGTCGCCAAGCGATGTCATCCAGAGAAATCCAGCATAAAGGATAATGAGAATCGCGACAATTCCGATAAACCCGAATATGATATTTATTATCCTAAAAAGCACCTCGCGAAAATCCCTCTGGCCTAATCCCGAAAATTTCCCGTAATTGAGGCCTACATTAATAGTTTCTCCCAATGGCGCCGCGGAAGACCCTTGCGAAATAACAAAAAAAGCCGCCATTAAAATAGCGAGCATGGCGACAATCGCGGCAGGATTTCTAAAAGAGAGGTAGGCCTCGGAATAAATCTTAGGCTCTTTTTTTCGAGTAATTTTTAAGAAATTCAACCAACCACTTGTCCGCCGTAGCTTGAGCGAGAGCGGATTAAAAATTTGCGAATTTTTCTTTTCGGCCTTGGGCTCGTTTTCGCCCAAAGGATTTTTTTTATTTTTCATGACAAGCTAATGAAAAATTTCTACTTAGGATTTTCTATTTTAAATGTATGACTCTAGAGAACTGTCATCCCGCACCCGGATACAGGATCCAAAAACCTACTCATTAATTTGCATGGATTCCGGCTCCGGGGCCGGAATGACAGTTAAAAGATATTTTTAATGCCTTCTGATTTATGTCATTGCGGGTATAAAGGTAGGTAACTTGTTGCTAATTAGTTATTATTTTTGA
>CAYJWS010000005.1:0-33380 GCA_964373925.1 uncultured Gammaproteobacteria bacterium | reverse complement strand
AGGTTCAATATATTATTGTATCATGTTTATTATATTTTGTCAATATTTTTTAAAACTTTGTGTCAAATTGTTGTAAAGTTATTTTATTTATTTTGCTAATTTTAAATAACTATAAATATTTTTTATGAATTTTTAGATATTTTTTACCCCAATTATTCAATATATACGAATCATAAGCCTCATCTTGTAAAATTGATTGTATTCTCTCAATATTTATATGTGGTCTTACATATTTAAGTTCAGGCAAATCAACATAAATAGCCGTATTATTCATGTAATCTGGCATACTGCTCCATACATGTGTAGAAAGCTTATTGATTAATATTTTGTTTAATTTTAGATTAAAAAGCTGTTCCTCCTTGCGTTTTAGAGGATGTAGGTGAATAAATGAGCTCATAAATAAGAGAAAATCGCTATTTGGTATGTGTTGGGATAAGAATTTCCCTTGAAAAATATGTCCGCTTGACGAATATCGAGAATTATAGTACATAGTATATCCAGTTCCGATTTTTTGCATAAATAAAGCAATTCCATTTTTTCGTTTTTGTTTTAAGATCAAATGATAATGATTGGCAAGAAGACAATATGAAATCATTTCAACCAACTCATGCTCCTCGACATCACGCCTACTCATTGGCTCCGAAGTTTTTAATATTCTAAATTCTACGTTTTTGTCTGTGTTAAATTCCTTTAAACATGATAAAAAGTGCAGATGATCTTTTACATCTTTAAATACCTCAACGCCGATAACTCCACGATTGCAAATGTGGTAATATTCATTATTAAGGAGTGGTAATCTATTCATTTTAGTTACAATTCTCTATTAAGGAGATTAAACCTCCGTAAAATAAGTATACCATAAAAAAAGATAAGTGCATAAGTTAAAGATAATGGATGTGTACAATTTTTAAAATATTGTATATAATAGATTTGTCCGTCTTACTCATAAATATTTAATGTATGAAAAATATTAAAAAATTATTTGTTTTTTCAATAATTATATTTTTAAGTTTTGTAAATTCTGGATTTACAGCTTCTGAAATCCATGAAAATAAGGAGCTTCGAAGACCGCCTGCATTTCAATTAGACGGTATTAAATACAGAGAGGGCGAGATAATAGTAAAGTTTAAAAATGACGTAAAGCCTTTTCGAACCATCAAGCTTCCTCAAAATATTGAGGTACGAGAAGCTCTTCAAGCATATCTTCAAAGATTAGATGTGGAATATGCCGAGCCGGATTATATTGCTTCGGCTTTTTTTGTTCCCAATGATCCATATCTGAATTTTCAGTGGCATCTCGATAATTACACGGGAAGCGGCATTAACGCGAAATTAGCATGGGATATTTCTACTGGTACAAATGTTGTTGTCGCTGTAGTTGACACAGGGGTTGCCTATGAAGATTATTTTGACGGATTAAAAAGTTATTATAAAGCGCCTGATCTCGCCTCAACATGTTTTGTAGCTGGTTATGATTTTATCAACAATGATTCGCATCCCAATGACGACAATAGTCACGGTACGCATGTTTCAGGAACTATTGCCCAAAGCACAAATAACGGCATTGGCGTCGCGGGAGTAGCACATGGCGCTTGCCTTATGCCGGTGAAAGTGCTTGATTCCAATGGAAGCGGAGCGTACTCGGCAGTTGCTTCAGGCATACGGTTTGCCGCTGATAATGGCGCGAAGGTAATCAACTTAAGTTTGGGCGGTTCTGCTTCTTCCCAAACGCTTCTTGACGCAATCCAGTATGCGTATTCAAAAGGGGTTACTATTGTTGCCGCTGCAGGAAATGACGGCACTTCTACTATTTCATACCCGGCGGCGTATAACGATTATGTCATTGCCGTTGGCGCGACGCGCTATGATACGCAAAAAGCCCCATATTCAAATTATGGAGCTGGACTTGACGTGATGGCTCCGGGAGGGGACACGAGTGTTGATCAGAATGGCGACGGCTATGTTGACGGAGTGCTTCAAAATACTTTTAATCCAAATACGAAAAACAGAAAAGATTTTGGATATTGGTTTTTTCAGGGCACATCTATGGCAACTCCCCATGTGGCGGGAGTGGCAGCGCTTGTTATTTCCAAAGGAAGCGCGGTAACGCCCGTGGATGTCCGAAAGGCAATAGAGACCACTGCGCGCGACCTTGGCGTGCAAGGTTGGGATTCTACGTATGGCTGGGGATTAGTTGATGCTAAAGCGGCATTGCAATATTCACCCGTACCGCCTGATCTTGCTCCAAGCATTTCAATAACAAATCCTCTTAATAACGCACGAGTCTTAGGAAGTGTCGTAATTACAGCTCAAGCTTCAGATGATAATTCTACGCCATTTGTTGAATTTTATCTTGACCAAACGTTGATTGGCACTGACACTGTAGCGCCCTATGAAGCCCTTTGGGACTCCACGTTAACGAGCGAAGGAAACCACACTATAACCGCGAAAGCCGTTGATTCTATTAATCAATCTTCAAGTGCAGTTATTTCTGTTTTAGTGGATAATGTTAACGACTTGCCCTCTGCATCCGCAGGCCCGGACATTTCAGCATACACGGGTGATTCCCTTACATTTAATGGATCAGGATCATTCGATCCTGACGGAACTATTGTAAGCTACGCGTGGGATTTTGGCGACTTAACGCAAGGCGCTGGCGCAATTATATCCCATGCATACTCGTTAGCCGGAATATATACAGCGACCTTGACGGTTACGGATGACCGCGGCGCAATATCATCTGACACCGCTATTATTACAGTTACCGATAAGCCGCAAATCATTAAAGTATTTTCCGACAGTTTTGAAATAAGCCAATGGAACGGCCTATGGACCAGCGACAGCAGATGGAAACGCTCAAGCCGCAGGGCGTCCGACGGATTATTTTCCGCGGAAGTAAATGGTAGGGCTACTGACGCGGTGCTTCGTTCTATTCCAATAGGCCTGCAAGGAAAAACAAACGCAACCATAACGTTTTCCTGGTATATATCATCAACGCTTGATTTTGGAGAATATGTTGCTTTTGATGTTTCATCGGATAACGGAGTTACGTGGACTGAAAAGGCGAAATTAAGGGGAGATCAAGATCCTGAAAATTCATGGAGAAATGCTTCCATAAGCCTTTCTGATATTTCAAATCTCCAGATTCGATTCCGAGGGCTTATGTCGTTTAATAATGAAATTGCAAATGTTGACAATATAGCTGTTAATGCCCAATAGTCATCTTAGGGGTCATCTTCAAAATTCAAAACTTATTCCCTGAGCCGAGTCGAAGGGTAAATTTTGGCTCAACGAGATGGATAGCCTTCGACAAGCTCAGGCGATAATGAATTTAGGGATGACCCATAATCTCTTGACTTTTTTTATTTGACAATGATTTGAGCATAGTGTTACACTTGTTGATAATAATTATTGTAATAGAATCCAGCAGTGCTATAATTATTAAAAATATAAAATAAAATTTACTTTCTTCGAAGATGTTGGAGAAAGACATAAAAAATAAAACCAATAAACCAAAGTTTGAGTTATAGAAGCAATTTGAAATTCAATCTTACAAGCACAACGGAGGGTGATTGGTTTTTTATTTGTGTAAAAAAAGGAGGCTGTATCAATGAAAAATAAAAAAGTTATATATTTAATATATCTGACCGAATACTGGCGTAGCTTGAGAAGAGTTGAGTCTTTTCTTTTTTAGGAAAGGCTTTTTTATTTTTTAAATAATAAGTGAGTATTGATTCGGCATTCAATATAAGGAGATAAGTGGATTGTTTCTTCATATTGGATATCGAGCGCACTCAACTCATATCCTAAAAAATAAAATAAGAAAGGAGGTGAAAACAATGAAAAAAATAATTGCGGGAAGTTCAATCGCGGCTATGTTGCTCGCAGCTGTTCCGGCACTTGCTTCTTCCAATGGAATCAAAGTTTATAATTCCAATATTGGCACGGTAGTGACCAATGAGGTCTCTGTCGGATCAAACACAGGCTATAACTGGGTTTCCGGCGGTAATGGCGGCAGCGGCGGCGATACAGGCTCAGCAGAAGCATCATGGGGCGGATCAGCCACCTCTGGCAACGGAGGAGACGGCGGCGAAAGCTGGAATGAGGGCACTATCCTCACTGGTAATGCTTTGGCCGGTTCAGAGATCACAAATATCGTGAACTCTAATGACACCGATATCAAGGATTCATGCGGATGCGAAAATTCATCTAAAATCAAGGTAGAAAACTTGAATCTTGGCACTGTGGTTTGGAACGGCGTGTCAGCATGGGCAAACTCCGGATATAATGGAGTTTCCGGCGGCAACGGCGGATCGGGCGGTTCAACAGGAAGCGCGTACGCAGGATCTTCTGAAGAAGAGTCGCCAAGCATTGCCAAGTCTGGAAGCGGCGGCAACGGCGGATCTTCCACTAACTGGGGCGGAATCGGCACGGGCAACGCAGTAGCGGGTTCACTTATCACAAATATTGTGAACTCGAGCGTAACAAGAATCAAGAGATAAAAAATCAGATCAATGCTGATCTGGTTGGTAATTTACATTAATAAAAAAGGAGGTGAAAAATATGAAAAAAATAATTGCAGGAAGTTCAATTGCGGCTATGTTGCTCGCAGCGGCTCCAGCTTTTGCTAACTCTAATGGCATTAAGGTCACCAACAACAATATTGGCACGCTAGTGACCAACGAGGTCTCTGTTGGTTCAAACACCGGTTACAACTGGGTAAGCGGCGGAAACGGAGGCGACGGCGGAGACACCGGCAAAGCTACAGCCAAATGGGGCGGATCAGCCACCTCTGGCAGCGCGGGAGATGGCGGTTCCAGCGACAACTGGGGCACTATTTTCACGGGCAATGCTGTGTCAGGATCCGTAATCACAAACGTAGTCAACTCTAATGACACCGATATCAAGGATTCATGCGGATGCGATGAAGAACAGGGTCCAGCAGGAAAGATAAAGGTGAAAAATGAAAATATTGAAACATGGGTTGGCAACGGCGTTTGGGCAGCATCTGATACTGGATACAATGGCGTATCCGGCGGCAACGGAGGATTAGGCGGTTCAACAGGCAAAGCCAAGGCAGTCGGCGACGACAGCGTGGCAAAGTCTGGAAGCGGCGGAAACGGCGGATCTTCAACCAACTGGGGTTGGATCGAAACCGGAAACGCAACATCCATATCCGAAATAGCTAATGTTGTTAATACCAACATTACAAGAATCAAGAGATAATACTCACGTGGATATTATCAATGGAAGGGGAAAGTCTTTCTTTCTCCTTTCAGACAAGCCTTGTATACAAGGAGGAGGAGACCCACCGTAGTATATGTGACGAGATAGAATAAAAAGTCTTACATATACCATGAAACGATAAAAGTACTATAAAAGGCTTGTCTGAAATTGTCATTATGAAAAAAATTATCTTTACAATTTTTATCGCTATGAGTGTTCCGATTATAGTATTTGCGCAAGCAAATATCACGGAAATTAATACTTATGATGATGTGATGGTATCCAATAACAATTCAGGGACGCGCGTGGAAACAAATATCAACGCGTCCGTGAATACCGGCGGAAATGTTATTTCGGGAAAAAATGAGGAAAATAATTCAGAGACAATACAAACAGGGGATTATTCTGTTGACGTGAAAGTAGAAAATACCATTGACGGCGAAAAGCAAGAACCAGTTGAAGTAAAAATAGATTCAAAAGATAGTCCAAAAAGCTATGAAATAAAAAAAGAAACCAAGAAATCAAAGACAGAAGTAAGAGTGAATATTAATGAATCATTAAATCAAGAAAGCAAGCAGACAATAAATCAAGAAATCAATAAATCAAGAAATCAACGAATCAAGAAAGCAAATAATCAAGAAACAAGGGCAAACATATTTGTATCAATAAAGAATGTTTTTAAGAAATTTTTTAAATTATTTTCTTGGAGGTAAGAAATTTTTTTGGAAAAAATATGAAAAGGAAAAAAGCGAATAGGCGAAAAATTTTGAAAGACGCGAATAAGAATATGTACCAGGTTTTTGTGGGTTTTTTAGTTATGTTTATGATTTTTAAGCCAGTATTTCCGCTTCATGGAACATACGCGCAAGAGGCTTCGGCAGATTCAAGCCAGAGCGCGTCCGATTCTTCGATCGGCTCAAATTCAGCTGAAACGCAAGAACCTCCAACGGAAACGGTTGTTATTGATACCGGCGATTCTGCCGCGATAGTCGTTGTTGATAATGACGTTAATGAAAATCAGGCTGATGTAACTATTAACCCGCCTCCCGCAACTTCAACCGATCCGATAATCGATAGTCCGGAGTCTACAACGACAACACCAACCAGTACGGAGCCTGTTATTGCCGATAGCGACCAGAACGCTACTTCAACATCTCCAATAAGCGATCAAGATAACGCGACTTCTACTCCTCCAGTAACAGAAAATACGGATACTCAAAATGATTCGCTTTCACTGCCTCCTATGTGCGTAGCGTCAACTTCTCAAGAAAATTCGCCTGCTGACGCAAGCGCGAACGAATCTAGTGCCGATTCAACCGATTCCGGCACTGCCACTACCACTGTTGCCGTAACAAACAATAACGAGTCCGCTGTTTGCAGCACAATCAATGGAAAAAATTCTACAGGAGCAAACGGCGCGGATAACAATAACGCCAATATTGATATTGACACGGGGAATGCCTTAACCGAAGTGGATGTGGATACTACGCAAAACCTTAATGAGACTCGTATTCATGACAATTGTTCTGGTGGCATGGATTGCAGTTCCACTTCTACGGCAACATCAACGCAAACGCTTATTTTAAACAATAATGCCGCCTCAACCACCAATGCAATAGAAACCGACACTGTTACGGGAAAAAATTCTTCACAAAATAATACGGGGAATACCGACATCAATACCGGAGATATAATGTCTTTTGCCAATGTTTCCAACTTTGTAAATACCAATGTAACGGGAGACGGCGAGATTATCGCCGCGGACGTGTATGGCAATGTTTCCGGAGATTTAGATATATCAGGCCAGTATGGCGGAGGAGGCCTTTTTTCAAGCGAGTCAGTCGTCAATAATTCAATGTCCATCAACAATAATAATATTTCATCTGTTGACAATACAATTTCTTCCAATTCGTTTTCGGGGTCCAATACGGCGACTGAAAATGGCGGAAATGTCAATATAGAAACAGGCGACATACTCTCGCTCGTAAATATCGCGAATATTGTAAATACGAATATTTACGGCAACCAATGGTATTACATTCTTTTGAATATATTTGGAAACTGGGCCGGAAGCATTATTTTGCCGAATGCCGAGCAGTTGATGCGGGAAGCTCAAGGAGCGCAGGGTGTTGAAAATCAATTTTCAAGTGTCAATGTTTCAAACGAAAATACCGCGGAGCTTGAGAACAATGTCAATCTCAGCGCGTCATCCGGAGAGAATCAATCGCTTGCGAACGGGGGAGCAACGCAGATTGAAACAGGAAATGTCGCGAGTTTGGTGAAGATCGTCAATGAGCTTAACACAAATATTTTTAATAATTTTTGGGATCTTATAAAAATAAATATTTTTGGATTATGGAGCGGCTCGGTATTCGGACTTCCCGAAAACGCGAGCTATATGACTACTTCTGATGGCATTATAGTTTATTTTGATCGTTCGGGAGCGGGTAGTGAAAATCCGTTGCGCATAGATGGCTCCGGAGAAATATCTAGCGGTAATGGCCTTTCCATAGAAAATAATAATTCTGTATCTGTCGCAAATAATGTTGAGCTTACGGCAAATTCCGGATCAAATATCGCGGAAGGAAACTCCGGCAATGTAAAAATTAAAACTGGAAATGTCAGGGCCGGCGTGAATATCGCGAATATCCTCAACACCAATATCGTCGGCAACCATTGGAATTACGCCGTCATTAACGTGTTTGGCAGCTGGAACGGCAGCCTTGAGTTTGGACGGCCGAATCTCTGGGTTAAGGAAAGTATCTCGCATGAAAATGAAACAGTGCCCGTCAATACAACCATAACCTACACTATTGAATTCGGAAATTCCGGCGATGGCACAGCAACAAATATTTCTATTCTTCATGATTATCCCGAAGATTTTCTCATAACGCAAGATATTGGATTAGGAGAAAATCTTGGCGATGCGCTTCGTTTCAATGTTGGTTCGCTTGGGGTAGGTGAAACAAAGAGTTTTACCTTTACTGCGGTTGTGAATCCAAATATTGCATGGGGAGAATTTACGGCAAAAAATCCGGTTAATATTACAGCCAGGGAGAATGACAGAAATCTTGCGGATAATAGCTCAAACGCTTCGTTTATTATTTCTCATCCTGAGCCTCCAAGAGGCAGCGGCGGGGTTTCTATTGCTTCCGCCAATCAGGGACCCGGCCAAACAACACAGCCCAATAGCATAACCCAAGTGTCTTTTGAGGTAGTGAAAACAAATAACGCCAAGGGAGCTGTGATGCCCGGCGACAAAATTTCATACAAAATTGTAGTATTTAACGAGGCAAATGTTTCCGCCTCGTCTGTGCAGGTGAAAGACGAGCTCAAAGACGCGAGCGGAAATATTGTCGCGACTAATAATTGGGAATTAGGCGAGGTGCTTGATCGCGAAGAAGTGACCATTGACTATGACGTAGTGCTTTTCAAAGACGTGAAAGCGGGCGTATACACGAATACTGCGTATGTGCGCGGATGGGACAAGGGGAAAAATGATTGGGCGTATGGAGAAGCGAAGTCAAGCATTACAGTTGAAGTAAAAGAAGAAATAAAGGTCCAAGAAGAACAGGCTCCTATAGTTTCTCTGCCAATATCAAATCCAAAGCTTCCAGTCAAGATAAAGAAGGCGAAAATCGCGCGTGAAATTATTACAAATTCGCTTGAAAGCGATACTGCCACAAGCACGCTACCAATGGGAGTTGTTTTGGGCGCGTCGCATATCGGAGAGCTTGCGTATGACTATTCTTTTGCCCAAAATTTTATGTTTGCCGCTACAGGCATTTTTGGACCGCTTATTCTCCTTTTCTTTATATTCAAGAAGAAGAGGGACGATGAAGAGGATTTAATGCTGGAAAAGCAAGCGCGAACGGCATCCCTTAAAAAGTTTTTAATAGTATTTAAGAAATTCCAAAAATCAGCGTCTAATATTTTGAAGATGTTTTTTAAGTTTATAATAGTGATTAAAATTATTTTGTTTAAGTAGGTTTTTTATCTGTCATTCCAGACCCTGTCTGCTTCGATAAGCGAAGCGAAGGGAGATCCGGAATCTAGAGATCGCCACGTCGTCCCGAAAGCTTTCGGGAACTCCTCGCGATGACCATACATATTAAGGTCATTGCGAGCCCGAGCGAAGCAATCTATAAGACCCTTCGTAGGGCCCAGGATGACATAGAATAAAATTTTATTTGTAATTAATTTTAAAATTATTTTATCTAAAATAGGAAATAACTAAGAAAGTTATGAAAAAATTTTTACTAAAAAAATATTACAACGTAAAAGAAACCAATAGTCAATCAAAAAAAAATACTTCAACACTATTCTAAAAAAAACGCAAGAAAAAAATTGCCAAAAAAATATTTTTATTGTGTAGTAAGGAAATTGTGGATAAAGAGTGGATAAAGCGGCATGGTGCCTATATTTTTATTCTAAAAAGTTTGTGCTACTATAAAGGAACCTAAAAAGTTTTAAAAAATTTTTTTAAAGACTATGTGCCAATGTGAAAGGAGTTGCGCAGGAGTTATAAAAACCTAAAAGGATTCTTTTGGGTTTTTTGTTATTTAAAATTTTAAAGTCCTTGCGATTGTAACACATTGATATGGCAGATCATTTATTCTGTCATTCCGGCCCCCGAAAGCTTTCGGGGAATCTAGATCGTGAATCCACCGCCATGGCGGGGCAGGCAGGGTTCCATTCGGCCCGAGCTCATGGCCGAGGGCAGGATGACATGATGTTCGAAAGAAATTCTCGGGTGCGAGTTGGTTTTATACTCGCTTGCACCCGAAAGTTTCTTTCATCCTCCTTCGTCCCCCGAAAATTTTCGGAGGACTTCCACCGTCGTTGAAACCATGGTGGACAAGACGGAGGACAAGTATAGTATAAGCTTTGAAGCTTATATTCGCTTGATTAAAAATTTTCATGATAAACATCAAGAAGGGAGGAAAGAAACGCGATATTTTTTTAAGCGGAATTATGCATTCTTGCTGATTTGAGTTTTCTTTAAAAATTTGTGACTGAATATTTTTTACTTAGTTATTTTGTCATTGCGATCCGCCAGCTGGCGGGCTCCCGCGAGGGCAAAAAAGGCGAGGATGAAAATTTTTTTGCTTGTCACTCCCGTGTAAACGGAAAAACACCCTTCTACTGCGTTTAGGGTGTTTTTTAATCAAAGGATTCTTCAAATCTTTGCTGCGGTCTATTTGCCTATCATATCCGCGATTTGTCATATTAGACGATCGACCAATTTGACAAGATGAAATTATGCAAGATCTTACCTTTTCAAAACCTGCGTAAACGCGTCTGGGGAATGTCAACTCTTCTTAAATGCGTCATTTTTTTTCCTTCTGGGTTCTTCCAATAATGGAAGATAGTGATTATAAATTTATCAAATAAGATGAATTTTGTGATAATTATTTAATTGACAAAATAGGTTTTTCTTGGTAACATAGCAGCGATGTTCTTTACAATTTGTCTTTGGATATTTGTTTAAAACCTTTTATAGGAGTTCTGAATGAGTGAAGGAAAGAAGAAAAAGAAAAGAAAAAGAGGAGAATTCACCTATAAGGATTTTAGAGTTATCTTTGATTTTCCAGAGAGGCTTTCACAGTATCTTCGAGAATGGCTCCATCTCACAAAACCAGATTGGGATTTTTGCATAGATAAAATCCGGCAGGGAGAGCCATATAAGGAATGGCGCAAGTCAAAAGGCAGAGGAAGGGGATTTCGTTACTTCGCGGCTCCGTGCGAGGAGCTCAAGCTCGTGCAAAGAGCGATTCTCAATCGTATACTTTCTCAAATACCCGTGCATTTCGCAAGGCATGGGAATCAAGTGGGCTCGAGTATTATTTCTAATGCTGAGCACCATCGCGGGTTCGCCAAAGCAGTGTATTCTGTTGATATCATCAACGCTTTCCCGACGGTATTTCGTTCTCGCGTGAAAGCGAACCTGCGAAAGCCGTTTGAGTTCGGCCTCCGGCAATTTTCCGGAGTTGAGTTGAGCGACGCGGATAAGGATATGATGCTTGAGGTGCTCTGCGACTTGATGTGCCTCCACGATAGGCTTCCGCAAGGTCCGCCGACTTCTCCGCGCATTTTGGATCTTGTCTGCATGAAAATGGATCAGGAGATTTACAACCTTTTGCAGAAAAATTCCACTCCATTCCAGTCGTATCGTTTTACGGCGTGGTCGGATGACCTTACTATTTCCTCAAACGGAGAAATTCCGGAAGAATTAAGAAAAGAAATTCTTGAGGTTGTAAGAAAGAACGGCTTTATTCCCCATGTGCGAAAAGATAAGACGAAATACTATAGCCCCGAGACAGGAGAGGTGCCTATTGTTACCGGCCTTGTGCTTAATCCCGAGAGGCTTACGGTCGCGCCCAATAAGGTGAACCAGCTGCGCGCGCGGCTACATAAATTCTTAAAGCTCCAAAGCTGGGATAATACTACTTTAGGGCAGATCAACGGGACACTCGGATTTATTCGGCAGGTGTATCCCAAAAATCTTCCAAGCAAGATTCGAGATTACGTAGAGAGGATAGAAAAAAAGTTCGCGGAAACCAAAGCAATGGTAATTTTAAAAAAGATTGAACAATTGGAGCATGAAATGGAAATTCTTAAGCCACATGCATTGGGAAAGAAAAAAAATAAGAAGAAAGCGGCTAAACCAAAAGTGGAAAAAATTTCTAATGACGATAAGAAAGTCAAGGAAGAAATTCCTGTAGTTGATTTGACACTCTAGACAGCTTCGCGCTATTTGCTTGATCGATATTTATGCCTTACAAGCATTATCCGATGTAAAGCTTCGGCGGGTCGTTTGAACGCATACTGCACCAGTGCGCGTGAGACCTTCGGTCCTAAGCGTTTGCTTGCACGATCGTCCCCACTGCCTAGAGAAGGCAGTGGGAACTCTGTTTTTTCCGAAAATTTTGAAGCAAAATTTCCGCAAAAAACCAAGCGCGCTATCCAAATAGCGTATCACTAATTCCGGATAATTTTCGTTTCCTTGACCGCTTGCGATGTTATGACCCTTGAACCATAATGAGTATTTTTTAGCCTGTGGCTAAAAAACTCGCCAAAAGTTCACAAAAAGGCATGACAAAAAATTGCGTATCATTTCCGCGCTTATGGCAATATGAAGTTTCGCTTGCTTCAAGCGAAATGATGCCAGCGGTCCTAAACTTTTGTTTGCTGCTTCGGGCCTTTGGCCACTGACAGAGCAGAGCTCAGTCAGTTGCTGTCAGCAAAACGCGGAGACGCGCTTCGCTGACAGCACTTTCGCACTCTATCGAAACGAAAACAATATCCAAGGGCGAAAAATATTCTCGTTTTCTTGATATTGCGCATGCTTCATTTTTTTATTTCCGAGTTAACTCTTTTCTTTATGTTTATGCTGCTTCGGTAGCCAATGTTTAGCCTTATGGCTTTGCATGGCATAAAGAAAAATTAATGAAGAAATGCAAGAGATGGCTGTATATGCAATATATATGATCGTTTTTTAGAAATGAAAAATTCTTCTTTTGTATCAGAAGAAGAAAGATCATTTTCTAAGACCGAGCCAAGCCTTCGGGCTTGCGCCTTCGCGAATGGACGACAAAACCATGTTTTGCCTTCCATTCGCTCGCTTGTAGCGTCGACGCTACAAGCTTCGGCTTCTATTAAAACGAGAATTTTTTGGAGGTGTTTCATCTCTTAGTTCGCAGTTTTTTTAGTTTGCTTGATTAAGTCCTGTTTTTAGGAATGCCTCATAGCTTGCTCTAAGCCAAGTTATACGCTTATTTTGTATCAAAATAAGCTTGGCCTTAAACTACGGCTGTGCTTTCCGCCTGTTGCTTGGAGCCGCTTGGGAGACCCAAGCGTCTCCAAGCAAGCTCAAGCCGCACCAAGCCCGGAAGGCTTGGTACGGCTTGAGCCACGGCCGCAATCCAAACTAAAATTTGTGTTCCTTACAATATTCTTGTTTTCAAGAATACATCGCGGGAAGCAGTATGCTTCCCGCCTCTTTTCCGGCCTAAAAATTATTTGAGGGCGGAAAAGAGGATGTTCATTAACAATTGAATTCTTTAAGGAGTATTTTTATGGCTGATTTGCTTTTGATTCGGGCAAAAAACGGCAATGGCATTGTGTGGGGGTTTGTTGATGAAACTATGGTTGGGTACAATATTGTTTTGGACAAACCGCCCATTGTTACTGTAAATGATGGAGACGTTTGGCAGGTAGAATTAGTTGGGACATCAAAAAAGGTAAGATCAAAAATCGCAACAGTGCGCCTTGTGGCAAAAGTGCAGGAAATGAAAGCATGGAATAAGATACATGAACTTCCTGGTTTTTGGATTGATCCTGATGACCTAAAGACTATCCTCATCCTGCTCCACGAAGGCACGGATATTATTCTCATAGGACCAAAGGGGTCGGGTAAAACTTCTCTTGGATTTGAAATCACAAAGGCGCTTGGCTGGCAGGATCCGTATAAGTTTGATATTTATACAGTACGCCAGACAACTGACTTATTTGGAACCGAAGCCGCAAGCAAAGGTTCAACATTTTTTGTAAAATCTGGACTCTTTGATTATATCGAGCGGGCAAAAATTGCCTTGGAAAACGAGATTGATACGCAGTTTCTTGTTATATTGGACGAACTCAATCGAGTGCACGCAAAAATAAATGAAAGCATGCATGGGCTTTTTGACGATACGCGCCAGGTGACCATTAATACCACAGAAGGCTCAAAAACCGTAAAGCTTCCTCCCAACATACACTTTATTGGGACTATGAATATGGGCGCCGAGTATCTTGGAACCCATGGGCTTGATGAGGCTCTCAAAGACAGATTTGCTCCGATTCGCATCAAGGAAATGCCCGAAGATTTTGAAGTGAAGAAGCTTGTTTTAGAAGTCGGCATTATGGAGAGCCAATCGCTCGCCATTGTCCGTACCGCACGCGCTCTGCGAGACGCGGCCAATTCTGGCCAGCTTACGTATTCGCCAAGCTACCGCGTGTGCCGAAATGTTTCACGGCTTGTGAAGAATGGAATGGATCTCAAAACTGCTTCAATAAAAGGATTTCTTCAGTGGTATGATGGCGAATTTTCTCTTGATCATAAGGGGGAAATGGCAAATCCAAATTCAGAAATAGCTAAGGCATACAGCGCGCTTCGTATGAAGGGTGTTGCCAAGACAAAAGAAATGGTCGCAGAGGTTCTAAAAATATGAATGTTATTCCTTTTTGTCTTTTGAAAGACGATGAGCCAGATAACGCGATAGAAGATAAATCACAGGAAGATAAGGATCTGGATGTTTTAGAAAAGCTTCTTCCTTATATTTGTAACGATATATCGGTTCTTATAGCGCGTCCATTTCGTTTTCATTGGGATCCGCTTCATCGGAGCGCAGGCACTGACTGCAAATCTGAAATTTATATGTCGCCGTATCTTTTCTTGAAAGGCGGAGAAGAAATAGGGTTTGGAAGCGCGTACCATGAATGCGGCCATATCTTGTATTCCGGATACGGATGCGATATTTTGGAAGACGCGTTTCGCCAGGGCGGTGAAACGCGAAAATGTATTATGAATTTAATGCTTGATAGGAAAGACGACAAGCGGCTTGCCAAGCATGCTCCCGGATTTGCCGAAACCCTTTGGAAGCGGCTCATATACATCTCCACTCTTACTTATAGGGAGAAGATGAAAGCTTGGGTTGAAGAAAAATACAAGAAAGAAAGCGGGGATGATAAAAGAACGCTTTTATTTGTTAAAAAATCTCATCCAGCGCTTCTTGAGAAAATGAAGAAAAGGCTTGAGAAAAAAAACAAAGAGAATACTATTGAAAAGGAAAAAGTCTTAGTATCCATTCTTAAGAGTATTAAGCCAAAAGACGCGTATGAAGATTTTTTCTACGCGTGCAAGTGGCATAAGCGTCCTCGTTTACCTAAGACATTTAAGGCAATGAAGTATTTAACAAGAAAAAGACTTGTGAATGCTTCATACCTTGAATTACTTTGGATCGCAGAGCGTGTACATAAAATAATAGGCGAAATGCCCGAAGAGCAAAAAGTGCAGAGTGAAAAGAACTTTCAAGTTTTATACGCGCTCGTTTACGGTATTGAGCAGGGGTTGCAACTGGGAAAAAAAGAGAGTTCTTTCTTTAAAAAGCTTTCAAGGATTTTTAAGAACTATACGGCAAGAATCAGGAAGTCTTCAATCAGCCAGTGCTTGAAGATTTTGCAAAGTCAGGGCATTGTCTATCCTGGACCTATTTCTGTTGGAGTAGAATCGAGCGTTCCGGTCAAAAAAGTTGCGCCGAATTCGCGTTATGCCGAAGAAAATAAAAGCATATTAACTTCCGTAGAGCATCTTGTTGAACCGCTTGTTAGGCGACTTCGGCGGGTAGACACGCCTTCTCAATTTATACTTCATGGAAGGGAAGAGGGCGAGCTTGATCTTACTCAAACCGCAAGAATTGCTGTTGGACTGCCGGGAGTATACCAGGAAATCGTGGTTGAGCGCGATATTGACGCGGAAATCCACCTTGCCATTGACGCAAGTGGCTCTATGGTTGATTCAAAGATTGAAAACGCGAAAAAGATCGTTTCCGTGTTTTCATCGGCTATAGAGTCGCTCCATCAGTTTTGCGTGGGAAGAGTGTGGGCGTTTAGCTCTGTTGCCATATATGATTTTGGCGAACCGAATGCACAATCAGGTTTTGTCACTATGCAAGGAGAGATGGGCAATTCTGACACTCATATGCTTAAGGTTGTCGGCACCCATCTTGCCAAGTCTCAAAAGAGAAGAAAAGTCTTAATTGTCATAGGTGATGACGGGCCTGATAGCATTGAGCAGGCTGGAAGGCTTTCACGTCAGCTCATGTCTCGCGGGATTATAGTCATTCATATATTAGTAGAAGTGCATGGAACGCCAAATATATATCCCATAGAGCTTATTTATGACTCTATTGAGGACTGCCTTGAAGAATTTGGAGATATTCTGGAAAAGATAATAAAAAATCTTAAATAGGAGTTTTCACAAGGGTCGTTTACATCACGACCCTTTTTTATTTTTCGCTACAATACCGAATAGAAAAAGAGCGAAAAATGCCCTGAGCCGCGCCGAAGGGTTATCTCTGATATCGCGAAGCAAGCTGTGCGAAGATTTTTTTGTCTACACCAGTGTAGACAAATTTCTATTTTATGACATATTATTTTGAATAAAGCAATGGAAATTAAACTTTATTTTTTTGATTTTAAAATTATATTACTGTGGATAACTTTTAATACAATAATAAATTTGCAAATTTATTTGCGAATGCTATAATATAAACACAAAAATAAATAATAAAAACATAAACAAATACAGTCTCAAATATTAGGACTGTTTTTTATATTTTGGAGCGCGGTGAAAATATATTTTAGAACCTATCTCCAAAATACTATTTTCCTCTATTTTGTCATCCCCGACCCTGCCTGCCCGCCGAAGCCTTGGCGAAGGCTGGGATCGGGGTTCCAAAAAGTCAGTTTATCCTAGTGAAAGTGGATTCCCGCTTTCGCCACTCGGCCTTGAGCTCGTGGCCGAAAGGCGAGAATGACAGTTATACATCACACATGAATAAATAATTTTTACATTATGCTGAAGAAAAAATACACAAAAAAAATTTGGAGGACAATAGATGCGGCGGTACTTATAACTATAATTTTTCCGGCGCAACTTTTTTATTCCACTCCGGCCATTGCGTCTCAAGACGCGAAGATACAAATTTGCCATTATCCGCAGGGCAATGAAGAGAATCCCGAAACTTTGGAAATTTCTCCTTTTGCGTGGCCGGCGCATTTGTCTCATGGAGACAGGCTCGGCAAATGCCCGGATACTCAAGATCGCAAGCCCTCCACGTTTTCTGGATGTAAGTTTTTAGACAAAAATGGAAATGGAGCATGGGATAGCGGCGAGCCAACCATACCCGGCTGGAAGATTGATCTCAAAAAAAATGACGAGATAGTGATGTCTGAAATAACGGGTCTTGATGGCTGTTATTCTTTTGAAGGTGTAATGCCTGGAACATATACTATTTCGGAAGCTCAAGTTGAAGGTTATAGACAGACATTTCCAGAAAACGGATCATATCAGATCTCTTGCGGTTTTAACGATGACAGAAACCATCTTGATTTTGGCAATAAGCAGACAGAACATACAATTACCTGCGAAAATCCCCTTATATTGAATTTTGAAAACGATTCGTCAAAAAATTCAATTCTTCAAGGACAGGTTATTGATTCTGAATATTCATCGCAGGGCGTGGAAATAAGCGCGAAAAATTTCAACCCAAGCCATCCACAGAAAGCAATAATTTTTGACTCAAATAATCCGTCGGGAAATATTAATGGCGACGGCATTAAAGATATTGACCTTGGAACTCCTAATAAGATGTTTGGAGGCCCAGGAGACAGCGAGACGGGCAATGGGTTTGAGCCAAGCAACTTTAAGCCTTTAAATAATTTTTTGATACTTCCCGATAATGATGTAGATACAAATCCCTCGGACGGATATGTGGACGACCCCAATGACGAGCCAGCCGGAGGAGAATTTACTTTTACATTTTCTCGGCTGTTTACATTTGATTCCGCTCAATATATAGATCTTGACCACAGTACGGGAGAAGTGCGAGGATTTTCGGATGCCTCGGGAACCGCGCAAGTGTTTTCGGTAGTCGTGCCGCAGAAGAATGGAAACTCTGTTCAAACAGTTATCGGCGATGCCACAACACAGATTCAAAATCTAAAATTGAAAGCCAGTGATTCGTACGCAATAGATAATATTGTTTTGTGTCCTGTTATTATATGCGGAGATGGACTGAAAGAAGGGGGCGAAGAATGCGATCTTGCCGCGCAGAATGGAGTTGAGTGTAATCCCGCGTATGGTGAAACGTGCCAGTTTTGTTCAAGCGAATGCGCTCTTAAAGAAAAGAAGGGTCCATTCTGCGGCGACGCAATAAAGAATGGAGAGGAAGAGTGCGATGGACAAGACGGGGTTGGGGCTGATAAGGAATGTTCTCAAGACTGCAAACTCGTAAACCTTCCTTTTTGTGGAGATGGAATAAAAAACGGAAATGAGCAGTGCGATGGAGGTTCAAATTGTACTCAAGACTGCAGGTTTATCAATCCTCCTTTCTGCGGCGATGGTATTGTCAATGGCGATGAACAGTGCGACGGGGGAGAGAATTGCACCCAAGACTGCGTATTGAAACCAACAAGCGGATCAGTATGTGGAGTAAAATTTTTCGACCATGATGGGAACGGAGAAAAAGATGCGAACGATGAAAATCTCTCTAGCTGGGAGATTCGAATTTCTCCAAAGTTTTCGTGCGAGCAAGGCGACGAATGGGCGGATTCAGTTATTTCTTCTTCGCAAGGAAAGCGAAAAGACAATACTATCGTTTTGGACGATCGTTCAAATCCAACGTCGGCTCTTGGTGTTGCGGAAAACGACACAGTTGATTCGCATTTCTTCAGCCTTGGATTTGGCGGAAATATTACCATTCGTTTTAATAATTTAATAGAAAATGGTTCCGGCGACGATATACAAGTATTTGAATCAACATTTAACAGATCGATCTACCCGCTTGAAAAAGCTAATGTATTTGCGAGCCAAGACGGCACGCACTGGACGTTACTCGGCGGCGTAGACAGTATAAATAACACAACCGTAGATCTCGGATCGTTGCCTTGGGCGCAGTACATTAAGATAGTTGACACAACAGACAAGAGCATCCATTCAAATGACGCGGATGGATTTGATGTAGACGGCGTTTCAGCTATTCATTGCCAAAAATTTGGTGAAAGTATTATAAAAACTACGGATGAAAATGGTTATTGTTTTGAAAATTTAGGATTTGCAGCTTATCATGTTGAAGAAGTGTTGCAGGGCGGATGGGAAAATACGACTCCTGTTGGAAAACAGGTTTCGCTTTCCCAAGAAAATCCAAAAGAGATTGTTGATTTTGGAAACAAGCAAATTGAGGAGATACAAGAAGGGGTTATCTGCGGATTTAAATTTGAAGACGTGAATGGCGACGGCAAGTGGCAGTCAAACGAAGGTGAGAGCGGATTAGGCGGGTGGTCAATTCAGGCAAAAAATGGTGAGAGAATTTATGAGACACAAACAAGTAATGATGAAGAAAACTTGGGCGAGTATTGCTTTGTCGGCCTTGTTGGAGGAACATGGGCAATCTCTGAAGTTCAACAAGAAGGATGGATTATTACAACTCTCGAAACTATTAATGTGAGCATAAGCCAATTTGAGGGTTCTATTAATAATAATTTCGGCAATTTCAAGTTTGCAAAGATTTCTGGATTCAAATTTGATGATCTTGATGGAAATGGCGCGATAGATTCCGAGGAGCAGAAAATTCCAGATTGGAAAATATTTATGACACAATTTGGCGACTCCACCTCTACTGCGACAACCACGGATAGAGTAGGCATGTATAGATTTGATAATCTTGGGCCGGGAAGATATATTGTGACTGAGGCAACCTCAAGCGAATGGATAACAACCTCTCCGGAAAATGGACAGTATGATATAACCGTAAGCTCGGGGGGAGTGTATGAGAATAATAATTTTTTAAACCGTAAAAAAGAAATTGGCGGAGAGCCAATACTACATCCAATTACGGTTTGTAAATATATTGATGAGACTGGTGATGGAAAAACAATCGCGTCAACAACCGAAGATATGCTTTACATGGCGGAAGGAGGGTGGGGGATAAAAGTGTTTGATGATACGGGCGAGCCCATTGTTGTAGGAAGCACACAGGATGGATGCCTAACATTCACGCTTGAAGATGGTTTATATAAAATTTCAGAGATATCTAAGACAGATTGGGTGCTTACAGATGCGTATGTAAATCAAGAAAAATCCCAGTTTCAAAAAGATAGCTTTTTTGATGTTTTCGTAAATCTTGAGATAACAAGTACGACAACGGCGACTTCAACAGTGGATTTTTTTAATCGCAATACTCGCGGTTCTAGCAATGGAGGAGATAATGACGACAACGGTGACGGTGAGACAAATCCAACTCCTCCGCAAGGAGGCCCAACCGGCGGTACGGGCGGCGGCGGCGGGGGGATTCTCGGGCTGATAATACACACGGAAAATGCTTTTGATACAAGTTTAGGCGGCACATATTCCGCGCGCGTGATATGGTTTACAAATCATAGCGCCACGTCGCGTGTTGTGTATGACACAATATCGCATCCACAGCTTGGAAACGCTCCGAACTACGGATATGCTTTTTCAACTCCTGTCTATGATCAAATTCCAAAAGCTCTCTATCATAGTATTCTCATAGAAGGCCTTTCGGCTAATACGATATATTATTTCAGGCCGATCTCCGCCGCGTCGCCTGAGAGGTGGGGCAAAGAGCTTGCGGTAAGCGTTGGTATTTCATCTTTAGGAGGTGGGGGCGAGTCTAACCCTTCGGGAGAGGCGGGTGGTGGTGGACAGTCGGGAGATGGTTCACAAACTCCTACGAGCGAGGGGCCAGGGCAGGGGAGCGGAGAGCCTTTTGGAATAGGCGGAGAAAATCCAAACGCGCCAAAAATTTTGGGAACGGAATTCGAGGAAGATACTAATGCCAATGCAAACAAAGATCAAGGTGAAAATGCCGGCATAAATGCTAACACAAACAACGAAAATCCCGAGACCAAAACTGCAGGAGAAGAACAGAACCAATCATATAAGTTTCTTTTTTGGATATTGATTCTTATTATTTTAGCCTGGCTATTCTTCTTGTGGTATAATAAAAAAGAAGACGACGATGATGATAATAATTTGAAAAGTGGAAGTGGGGCAAAAGGTGCCATTGATATTGATCCAAGAAATATTTTAGATAAGATTGAATAAACGAATGCACTAAAAAACAACCCTGATATTTCGGGGTTGTCTTTTTATAGTATTTTTTTATAGTTGACATTATAGTTGACAATTTTTATATTTCATATATAGTAGTGTTAGATTGTAAAAATTGTAATTTTACATATATCTAGACCTTGGGGGTTGAGATATAATTCGGTCTTTGAAAATTTTATAATACAAGGAGGGAGAAGTATGGATAATACGAAATTATTGCTTCCGGAGGAGACTGTAAAAATCTTGCAAACCGGTGGGCCAGTAAAGATAAAAGTTGTTCCAAATCGTGATGGTCTTGGGCCGAGCACGGCGCTTATATATAGTATTGAGGGAGTTGCGCATATTGCCCAGAACCATAATATTGCGCTTGAAATCACTGTAATGGTAGATGAGAAAAAAGCTGATTTCAATGAGCGAGCTTATAACAAACTCAAAGGCATGTATCCTTGTATACAGAGTGTTCGAGTCTATGTAGAAGACAGCATTATAGAGCTTGAGAAAGAAGGTGAGAGAGTAATTCCTCTCACAACCGCTGAAAAACTTCTTGATTATCATTGGAAATCGCAAAAATACAGTAAATCCGAAAAACACGATATTAGCAGTGCAAAATATCATGCATATCTTTGCATGGGAACGCCTGAAGCGCATCCAACGGCTCATAAAGAAGGTGTGTTTGTCATAGAAATTTTTGATCATAGTTGGCCTCTTTCTCTTTATCGCATTATTAATGATGATCGAGAGCGCCATCCAGATGACTGGAGGACAAAAAAAGTGAAGGATGTTATTGGAGCCGACGAGAGGTTTCGTGACAAAAAGTGGCCAGAGGAATGGCGCGATAAACTTGTATATGATATTTTTGATAAGAGCATTATTCCGCAGATAGAAAATGATGATAGAGATGTTGATTTTGTTTTTATTTTTCCAGAGCCTATTGCTCCCGGGGAATTTTATTGTAAGTGGTGCTCGCTTGCTCCGGGAAAAGTTAAGAGAATGAACGGAGTTTTAGGCGGTTGGAAAGACGGCGATGAAAAAAATTTGGTAAAAAAAGAGGCGAGAGAAAAGCTAGCCATGTATTGGTTTAAAGATATATCAAAGCTCAATAAAGCAATGATTATTTTTATTCAAGGCGGAGGTACGCCTACGTGGGATAGAACACTGTGTCGGATGCTTGCACAGTGCTTGTATTCTTGGGGTAAGAGAGTAAAAGATACGCTTTTTATTTTTACAAAGTCAGCAGTCCAAAATCTTTTTGATCCGAAAAAGTCTGATCCCTCTGTTGTAAAAGAATGGGGATGGAAAGAATTTAAAGATGTTGAAGCGCTTGTTGCCGAATCTGATTCTGTAAAATTGGCAACCGATGGTCTTCTCGATAAATTTCAGATGTTTTATATTGTTGCTGATTTTACTTTTTCACGGCCTGGCGGAATTACAATTAATGATAATATTGCATGCCGAACACCTAATGGATGCGTCGCAGAGCCAGGACATTGGCAGACAGAAAAGATTAGAGAGCATTGCGTACTGCATAATGTAATACGTTCTGTGAGTTTTACGGCATTTCGTGAGGGTGGTATTGGTATTGTTACCGATCAATATGAGACAAAAAGTGATGCAAATCTGGAAATGGTGAAAATTATGGAAACCATTCCGAATAAAGAAGAGTTTTCTCTAGGAAAAGAGATTCTTATAAAAATCGCACAGCACATTAATAAAAAATAAAGACAAATAAATTACGGAAAAAGAATACAAGAAATAGAAGAAAAAATTATTTAAAAAAATAAAAGGCAGATCGCTAAGATCTGCCTTTGTTTGTAGAAATAATTCTAAAGAACATTCATGAGGCGAAGGATGTTGTTTTTTCCTTCCCTCATATTTTTTATTGTCAAGACCGGGCTTTCACGATCGAGCTGTTCTCGTAGATGAGAACCCGTGCAACAAGCAATAGTTACAACACCTGCTTTTTTTCCGGCAACTATGTCTCTGGGCGTATCTCCAAAAAGAAAAACATTATTTTTTCTTGGAATAAATTCAAGCTTGCTTTTCGCCTCTTCAATGGCTGTGCGAACGAGCTCATGGCGCGAAGTATGTGCACAGCACCCGTAGCCTCCGACCGTGAAATAATCGGCTATACCCGCGCTTTCCATTTTGACTTTTGCTACTGTGCGAATATTTCCAGTGACATGCCCGATAATAACATCCTTGCAATAAAGCTCATCTAAAAATTCTTGAACGCCTTCCAGGGGTTCGTATCCGCACTCACGGAATAATTCCATAAATGACCGACGCAACGCCTCAAAGCACTCTTCAAATCTATAATTTTTAATTCCATGCCAATCAAGGTATTTTTTCAAAATGAGCCTGTCGGTGAGGCCGTCGGTTTCCTCGAGACTCACACAGACGCGTATGCCATGCACGGCAAATATGGCATCTTCAAATTTCTTCGTATCGGTGCCAACACGGCGCCGTGTCAATGTTCCGTCTATATCAAAGAGCGCGAGCTTCATACTCCTCCTTACTCATGGCTATAGAGGCCTTGTTGTTTAAGCATAGCTCGAAATATCGGGCTTTGCTTTTCACATTCTTCAAAACTATGAGTTATTGCTTCAATTTGCTTCTCGTCGCTTTTACAATCTTTTACAGGCTTAAGCACGACAAATTTGTTGCAACTTTTGAGCGTTGCGAGCCTGTGTGCTATAATAAAACTTATTTTTCCAGAGCAGAAAGCGTCAAGATTTTTGACAAGTTGATCTTCTGTAAGGGCGTCAAGATTGGATGTTCCCTCGTCAATGATAAGCACTTCGGGATTTTTAGCAACCGCGGTTGCCCAGGCGACTCTCTGCCGCTGTCCGCCGGAGAGCTGGACGCCGTCTTCTCCGATATTCGTATCAAGGCCGTGGATGAGCCTGTCTCCGAATTCCAAAATTTGGCAATGGTCGGCAACTTCAAGAAGCTTGTTTCTATCCGACACTCCTTCCGTGAGCCCAAACGCGATATTTTGGAGGATCGTGCCGTCTAAAAGATCAATATGTTGGGGAATAAATCCCACAATCCTTCTCCACCTTTTTAGTGAAATATGCTTGAGGGAGCGTCCGTCAATGAGAATTCCACCGTCAATGGGATCGTAGTGCCTCATCAAAAGATGCATGAGAGTTGTCTTGCCTGAGCCCGAAGGACCGACAATGGCAACTCGATCGCCTCTTAAGACCTGAAGATTGAAATCCCTTATCGTATGAAGCCCGCTTTGATAATGGAATGAAACGTCTTTAAATTCAATCTTTGAAATTGCAATAATCGCATGCGTGCTTCCATCTTCATCCATGGTGGCTGGCTTTTCAAGCTCGTCTAAGGCAATTTTTACGGAAGCCATAAGCTTGGAGAGCCGCGCTTCCATCTCGGTAAGCCGCCAGACTTTATCCATAACCGATTGGCTCCACAAAAGCATTGTTAAGAAAAGTCCCACCGAGAGCTCTCCTTTTTGCGTCTTATTTAGGCCATACAAAAGCACGACTATCCAAAGGCACAAATTAAGCATATCCCTTCCGGCAATGGATTTAAAATGCCACTTCCAAAATGAATGGTCTTTGTGGAATGTTTCATTAAATCTTTCCTTATAGAGCCGAATGGTATTTTCTTCTTGGGCGTGGTTTTTGATATAAAAAACCTTGTCTATGCGCTCTTCAATAAATCTTCCGAGCTCGCGCCACATTTTTTCAATAGGCGAGAAAATCATAAAAACCTTATGATTTATGTACAAATTCCATATGAGGTTTATCAGAACAATTCCAAGCATAGAAAGCCCTGCAAACGGAACAAGAATGCAAAGAAAGCTAATCACGCAAATAAATTCGCCTAAGATGGCATACCCTTCAACAAGGATAGTATCTTCCATGGAAAGGCCGTTTTGTTCGCCCTTTCGTATGTATTCGGCCGAGAGATGAGTGCCTTCGCGCAGATGCTCTCCCACAGATTTCGCGAAAAATTTTTCATAAAACGATTCGCCTAAATACAGGCGAAGCTTACTTAGGCATCTGTCGCGCACGACCCTTCTGTTGTAATTAAGGATCTCCACAACGCATTTCAAGCCGCCTGATACGAGAAGCCAGATTTTTGCCGCATCAAAATTGAGAGCGTTTATGGAGCTTATGGCAAGCCCCCAAAAAAAAGGGGCGGAGGTATGAAGCGCTACTCCAAGAAATTGAAGTATCGTCATTTTCCTAAAGTCAAAATCATTTGATCTTCGGGAATACATTCTTAATCTTCTGTAGGTGCGAAAGTGCTCAAATGAACCTTTTAGGTGGATTTTAAGCCAAGGCATATTTACCTCCCTGTGTTGTAAAAGAACATTTTTTCGGGAAATGAATTCCGATTTGTTATTATACTTTTAATTTTAAGAAAAGTCAATTATTTTTGCATTTTGTAGGTAAATATGGTATAATTTTTTTAGTTGATTTTTTTAATTATTCAGCAATTTTTACTCGGTATGAAAGATATAAATATTAAAAAAAATAAGAAAAAAATCAAGAACGCCAAAAAACGAGCTCTTATTTTTATATTTTTTCAGACGTTGACGGCCTTGGCTGGGTACTTGTACGCGAGAAATAAAAAGCGGATTATTATTTTTGAAAAAGCGGAAAAGAGTGAGATTAAAGAGTTCATCCGTGGAAAAGAAACGTCAAAAGATTTTTGGAGGGATACAAAAAAAAATTTAAAAGATTTTTTTATTCCGCACGAAGGCAATGACCATAAACCGCATTCATTGCGCCCAAAGTCGCTTGCCGCGTATCTTATGGTAGCTATTGCCATCAAGCTTTTGGGAACTGGATTTTTATTTTTTGTGTATCCGAATAAGGCGGAGATGTCAAGAATTGTAGCGGATGAATTGATTACGCTTGTAAATAAAGAGAGGAAAGACAATGGCATACGCAATCTTCGCGTAGATCCGATTTTGTCGAGAATCGCATTATTAAAAGGTGAAGATATGTTGCGGCGCGGTTATTTTGCGCATGATACTCCCGAAGGAAGAAGGCCATGGGAGTGGATTAGCAAAGAAGAATACGATTATGTGTACGCGGGAGAAAATCTTGCCATGGACTTTAGCTCTGCCGAACTCATACATCAAGCATTTATGAAAAGTCCAAACCACAGAAAAAACATTTTAAATGACAAATACCTTGATATCGGAGTAGCGGTCGTGAGCGGAGAGATGCTTGGGCGTGAAAGCGATATCCTTGTTCAATTTTTTGGAACGAAAAGAAGCGAGGCGCTCGTTTTGCAAAAACCCGTGCCTCAAAAAATAGAAATTCCTTCCCGTATTGCATCGGGTATGGATGCGCAGAATGAAAAAATACAAGACCGACAAAACGTTTTAGGAGGCGAATCTTCGGAAGAAATAATCGTCGTGAATAATACTGAAGCGAGGGGCGGTTCAAAGGTCGTTAATTTTTCTATTTTTTGGATGAATGTCGCAATCATCGCGTTTTTGATATTTATCACACTGGCGCTGCTTATTAATATAGTCGTTCGATTTAAAATTCAGCATGGCTCGCTGATTATGCAGACCCTTGTGGTTATTGCCATTATTTCCGCGCTTTTTATTACCAAATTGCATTTTGCAGAAATTTTTTCCGGGAAAATTCTCATACTTTAAACCCTGAAAGAGGGCTTTATTTTGTCATCGTTTATATGTTATACTATTGATAAGAAATAGTAATTTTTATATATGTCACATCAATTTGATGTTGTCGCGGTTGGGGGCGTTGTGGGGGACGTCACTTTTTATACGAACAAAGGAAGGGTTTTTAAGACGCCGGAAAATCTTACGGAGCAAAGAATGCTTGGGTTTGAATATGGCGCAAAAATTCCAATCCACGAGGCGTATTTTACGCTGGGAGGAGGAGCGGCGAACGCGGCGAATATATTTTCTTTGCTTGAATTAAAGACCGCGATACTGTGCAGAGTTGGAGATGACAAAGAAGGAGAAAATATCCGTGATACCCTGAAAGACAAAAATATTCATCTTGATTTTATGCAAAAAGACGCAAGCTTGAGGTCAGGTGTTTCTTTTATCATTTGTTCCGGAAAAAAAGAGCATGAACATATTGCCTTTACGTATCGCGGAGCAAACGAAACTCTTGAAATTACAGAAAATATTTTACAGAGGATTGACACTCATTATTATTACGTGAGCTCGCTTTCCGGCGACAACTGGATGAGGGGATTTAAAGCGCTTGTTTCGCACGCTAAAAAGAACCATTCAAAACTCGCTTGGAACCCCGGGAGTGCGCAAATTCAGGCGGGAAAAAAAATGCTTGAGAATGAGCTGAAAAAAATTGATATACTTATTCTCAATAAAGACGAGGCCATAGAATTTGTTTTGACCGGAATCAGGATAGGCAAAAGAAATCCAAGATTTTTAAATAAGACATTATATCTTTTAAATATGCTAAGCGATTGGGGACCGAAAACGGTTGTCATAACCGAGGGCATTAAGGGTGCGAGCGTGCTTCATTTTGGCAAGTTTTATAATACAAAATCCATAAAGAGAAAGGCAATTAATACAACGGGCGTCGGAGACGCTTTTGGCGCGACCTTTGTGGCAACACTGCTGGAAAATTCAAAGGATGTTTTGAGAGCGCTTCGCATGTCTGCTATAAATTCGGCAAGCGTTGTAACAAGGATCGGCGCGCAGGAAGGGGCGCTTTCAAAAAAAGAACTTTCCGAAAAGATTAAAAAGTAAACCGCTATGCCTTCCCCCGAAAGCTTTCGGGGGATTGAGGGTGAGGTAACGAAGAATGTTTAACGAAAAAAATGAATTCATCCGCAAGCTTTGCCTGTAACCTCACCACCACCTCCTCTTCTCTCGACTTCGAGCTCCCGTTCAGGGCCTGAGCCCTTCAGGGCCGATGGCGGGACGAGAAGCCGATATCGGAGAGGAGAGTATAATATACTCAAATATTGTATCTATTATAGTATGCTTAAAACTTTTTTATATCCAAAATCAGTAGCTGTCATAGGTGTTTCTTCAAATTCAAAAAAAATAGGGCATACTATCGCAAAAAACATACTTTCCCATAAATTTTCGGGTAAGGTGTATTTAGTTAATCCTTCCAGTAAGAAGATTTTAGGTAAAAAAGTTTTTACAAGCGTTTCTGATATTCCCGTAAAAATTGATCTTGCCGTCGTTTGTATCCCCGCAGTTTTTTCTCTCGCGGTACTTGAAGAGTGTGGAAAAAAGAAAATTCCCAATGCGATAATAATTAGTGCGGGATTTTCCGAAACTGGAGAAGAAGGGAGGCGGCTTGAGGATGAAATTTCAAAAATCTCAAAAAAATACTCCATAAATGTTTTAGGCCCAAATTGCCTTGGAATTTTAAATTCAGAAAACAGGCTCAATGCTTCCTTCGCGAAAGGCATGATACGTCCGGGTGGAATAGGATTTATTTCTCAATCCGGAGCGATTTGTTCAGCGATCCTTGACTGGTCGCATAAAAATAGTTTAGGATTTTCAAAATTCATAAGTCTTGGCAATAAAACCGTGCTTGATGAAGTGGATTTCATGGAATATTTTGAAAACGATCAAAAAACATCTGTGGTATTGTGTTATCTGGAAGAGATTCGCTCAGGAAAAGAGTTTTTACAAGCAGCACAGGCGCTTTCAGTGAAAAAGCCCGTGATTGTTTTAAAAGCAGGGGTTACGGAGCAGGGAAAAAATGCAGCGTCCTCCCATACGGGATCTCTCGCGGGAGACGATAAGGTTATAGAAGCAGTTTTTCGAAAAGCAAATATCATTCGCGCGCGTACTCTTGAGAATTTTTTTGATCTCGCTCTTTTTGCGGCCCATTCGAATAAGTTACAAGGCAACAAGGTTGCTATTATTTCAAACGCCGGCGGTCCTGCGGTACTTACGACCGATTTGGTATCGCAGAGTTCTCTGCAGCTTGCCGTATTCAACAAGGAAACCCAAAAAAAACTTTTACAAAATCTTCCAAAAACAGCAAGTATTAAAAATCCAATAGATATTGTTGGTGACGCAAACGCGCTTCGTTACGAGACGGCTCTTGCGGCGGCGCTTACAGACACGGGAGTTGACGCCTGCATTGTTGTTCTTACCCCGCAGACGGTCACGGAAATAGAAAAAACAGCCAAAATTATAATTTTTGCCTCAAAAAAATTTAAAAAGCCCATTGTAGCAGTGTTTATTGGAGGAAAAAAAGTGTCTGATGGCATATCGCTTCTTGCGAAAAAAAATATCCCCGCGTATGAATTTCCGCATCAGGCAGTAGACGTTCTTGAGGCAATGTATGGGCATATCTTAGGGAAAAATAAACACGAAGGAAAAAATAATGATCAGTATAAAAAAATTGTCGTAAACATAAATACATATAATGATTTCAAGAATATTTTTAAAGCCGAAAAAGAGCGAGGAAAATTTCAGCTAAATTTTAAAAATGCCCTTGAAGTTCTTAAAGCATATGAGTTGCCATGCGTTGAATCGTTTCTCGCGGAGAATGCGGAAGATATTGAAAAAATCCGCTATCCGTTCCCTCTTGCTGCAAAGATTGATTCGCAAGATGTTGTGCATAAAAGCGATATCAATGCCGTGATTGTTGATATAAAAAACGCAGTAGAGGCGCGTGAAGCTTTTGCGAATATACAAAAAAATGTTTCTTCCCATATGCCAAACGCAAAAATTGGTGGAGTAGTTTTTCAGCCCATGGCGCCAGGATTTGAAATTATTTGCGGGGCGAGGCGCGATGCGCAATTTGGCCCAGTAATTCTTGCAGGAATCGGGGGAATCTACGCGGAGGTTTTTAAAGATGTTTCACTGCGTTTAGCTCCGGTGAGTAGATCTGACGCTCGCGAGCTCATACGAGAGTTGCATTCATATCCTATACTTAAGGGAATAAGGGGAAAACCTTCTTACGACATAGAATCATTGGTTGATATTATTAATAAATTATCACAGCTTATGATTGATTTTCCAGAGATATTAGAAATAGATTTTAATCCCGTCATGGTTGGAAAAGCGCAGGAAGGCGCTACAATTGTAGATTTTAGGATACTATTTTGATGTTGAGGCGATTATTTACACAACTCAATGGACAGGCCAAAACTATTACATCAGCCGCCGTTATTATTGGAGCGGCTTCTTTAGCATCAAAACTTTTGGGAGTATTTCGTGATCGCGTGCTTGCTGGGCTTTTTGGGGCAGAGAGGACGCTTGATATATACTATACATCTTTTCGCATACCGGATCTTGTGTTTAATTTGCTTGTTTTAGGGACGCTCTCGGCGGGGTTTATTCCGATTTTTACGGAATACATAAAAAAAGATAGCAAGGAGGCGTGGAAGATTGTTAATAATCTTCTGACGCTTATGCTGTTTGGCTTGATAGCGGTTTGCGGCATTCTTATTTTTTTTACTCCTTTTATTGTAAAATTTCTCGCGCCCGGATTTTCGCAGCAAGAGTTGGAGACTACGTCAAATCTCGCGAGAATTATGTTTTTGAGCCCGATACTTTTGGGAATCGCCGGGATTTTTGGAAGCATGCTTCAGTCCTTTAGGCAATTTCTTGTTTTTTCGCTTGCCCCTATCATGTATAATATCGGAATAATTATCGGCGCTATTTTTTTTACGCCTTCTATGGGAATATACGGGCTTGGATGGGGAGTGGTTTTGGGGGCATTTTTTCATATGCTTGTGCAGATTCCAAGCGTGCTTTGGCTCGGGTACCGCCCGAGAATTGATTTTACTTTTATTCGCGAGGGCGTAAGAAAAATTTTAATAATGATGGTGCCAAGGACATTGAGTTTGATAATCAATCAAATTAATCTTGTGGTTGTGACCATTATCGGATCTACGCTTCAGGAGGGGAGCATAACTATTTTTAATTTCGCGAATAATATACAGAGCGTGCCCCTTGTAATTTTTGGGGTGTCGTATGCCATTGCCGTGTTTCCGACGCTTTCCGAATACTCAAACCATAAAGAAAAATTTATAGAAAATTTTTCTTTAACATTGAGGCAAATACTTTTTTTCGTCATACCTGCTTCGGCGCTCCTTATTATTTTGCGCGCGCAGATTGTAAGGGCGCTTCTTGGAAGCGGGAGATTTGACTGGAATGACACGGTCCTTACCATGAATACGCTCGCGATATTCTCCACAAGCCTTTTCGCGCAATGCTTGATCCATCTTTTTTCAAGAGCATTTTTCGCCAAGAAAGACAGCATGACCCCTTTTATTGTTGGAGTGATATCAAGCGCATTGAATATTATACTAAGTATTCTATTTATAAAAATATTTTTTAAATCACAGGTTGAGGGCCTTGCGCTGGCTTTTTCTATTTCAAGCATAATAAATCTTTTGCTTTTGTGGATTGTATTGAAAATAAGGATCGGCGATATAGATGAAGCGCGAATTTTTGCCTCTACTGTTAAAATTGCCATTGCTTCGTTTTGTATGGCGCTTTCGGTTCAGGGGGTAAAATACGCCATTGAGCCGTTTTTTGGCACGCAAACATTTGTCGGTATCGCCATTCAAGGAGGAGTTGCTTCCATTACTGGGGTCTTAATATATTTCATAGTTTGTTTCGCGCTTCAATCTGCCGAAGCTATTCTTTTTGTTTCTTCTTTGCAAAAAAAGTTTTTGTCGCGCTTTACCCCCACCGAGTCCGTGGAGTAAGGTGCGCGTGTTTTTCCATTGTTTGACTTTTAAGAAGAAATGTGAGAAATTATGAGTGGTGTTCTTTACAACAATATATTGTATCTTCAGACGAAACAAAGGAGGATAAATGTCGGACACATTAAAACTCATTGAAAGAAAGTATGGTGACTGGCAGGCAGTCAGCGATGATGATCCAAGTCTTACTGACCCCGATCTTTCAGGTGGAAGAATTGATTGGCTCCATAGTCAAACCGAAACACGCAAGAAGATATTCATAGAGGAAGCACAATTAATATTAGAAAGGGTTTTACCAGAAGATCGAGAACTATTTTTACATGCGCATTATGCATGGGCATCAGAAAATAAAGCCGCAACTTGGGATAAGATGCTTAATGTTATTCGAGACTTATTTGAATTATATAAAAGCAGTGGCATTGAGGGAGTCAATTACTTTGGTGAAATCGCACAAAAGTGTTCTAAAAATTGCCGTTGGCCAGCTGATAGAGTTGATATGGTGATGGATATTGGTTCTCGTTTTCTTGCAAAAGTACTAAAAGTTCCGTCAAATCTGAGATTGGATATATTAAAGAATCTCGTCCCAAGACTTCTAAAATCATCCCTATCCCATGGAATGCATTTTTTATTTTTTGGAGAAATCTGCGAAGTCTTTCCATGGGATTTTTCCAAGAAAGATGAAAATGATATTTTAGGATATTTTTCAGAAGTCTTCAAATTGTTTACAAATCTTTCTTTGAGGATTGATGAATTCAGATACAAAATTGGTATCATAAAAAAGAGATACAATTTCTCTTAATCAACCATATAAAAAAAGAGACTCATAAGAGTCTCTTACTTTTTATTATATAGTTGGTTCACACAAAGGACACGATTTTGAAGGTTCAATATGTACGGGATCGAATGTATCTAACTCATTCTCTGACTGGGAAGCAAGACAATGATTATACGTTTCGCTAAAACCGCAATTTCCACATTTGTGAGTAAAATATTCAACCGTTTCAAGTATTGACGAGACCGGACTTTCAGATTTAAGTTCGTATTGGCATAATATCTTCTTCCCACACTTTGGACATGTCCACGGTTGCTTTTTTGTATCAAATTTTTGAATCCAACGATCAATTGCATCCAGCCCCTCTGTATAGGTGACGAGAAGTTCTCCTAAGGCAGACAAGCTTTTGCTATTGAGCATTTTAATGACTGTATCAAACTCCACCGCGCCACTTCTCAAGCGACTGTTCATTGAAAGGGAAGGTTCCTGCAAAAAAAGTCGGTTTTTTTCATTTGAACAAAACATGTACCAAAACGCGCAGGCTATAAGAAAAACTATTTGATCACTCCAAGATAAAGTCAATTTACTACCCCCATATCTATAACTCATAAGAATACCCCTTGCCCATGAAGTCGGGCCTTGTGGTAACCACAGGGGTGAAGATGAAATCCCTACCAGATCACATAGTGCCTGACAGACTGACGCAAGCTGTTCATCATCTCGAAACTGCATGAAGACCTCCTTATAGTACAAGCATTCATTTAAAAAAATTATGAAAAGAGCTAAGCTTAAGTTAACATACAGCAAGAT
>CAYJWS010000004.1:19851-42505 GCA_964373925.1 uncultured Gammaproteobacteria bacterium | reverse complement strand
TTTTTTCCTTCATTCAATAATCTTTCATGAAGATTGCTGGATAAAAGAGGGCAGGAGGAGTTTTTTTCCTGCCCAGAGTTTTCAATCCGCCTTCGTTAAAACTATGGCGGACGAGACATTGGTTTGATTTCCCTCCGCCAGCTGGCGGATTTGAAAAAAGAGTACAGAGCAAGCTTTAGGGTTCATACCATTTTGATAAGATCAATCCGAAATTATCTCCATTCCGCGGAGATAATCATATACATCCCCGTCTTCTCCTGGGAAAAATTCGCCTGGCTTGTCGGGCCGGGGCAGTCGCCGAGCAGTGATTATTGCCAAAACGCCTGCAACGCCGTCGCCTAGCCTAGATCGGACTGGTTCGTAGGCGGCAATGCCTTCTTTTTCAAACTGTTTAATGGCGCCGACAATTCTTCGAAATGTTAGAGTGCTCATTTCCATCTCTGGTGTCCTTAATAGGTGCATGTTTCGTTTTGTGTTACAGTGTGTCCGAATATTCGTTTGAATTTTTCAATGTCTTCGGGTTTTCCAGTAGCCTTGGCGAGATTGTCGCTCAATTTCACAGTGCCATAGCCGTTTGCCTCCACTGCTTTGACTACGAGCGAAAGCGGCTCAAACCCCAAATCATTTGTGAGGTTGGTGCCCCAGCCAAATGCCACACGTATCCTTGGGGAAAATTCGTTATAGATCTTGATTATGGTCTCGACATTGAGGCCATCGCTGAACACAAGCGTCTTGTGCAATGGATCTATGCCAAGCCGTTTGTAAAAAGCAATTGCTTTTTCTCCGAATTCAAAAGGGCATCCGGAATCTTGGCGTAGTCCCTTCCATGCCCTTGCCTGATCCGCGGACATATCTTTAAAAAAGAAGTCAGTGCCATACGTATCGGTGAGGGCGATGGAAAGAGGCTCTCCATACAAATCCCACCAATCGCACAATACTTGATTGTGCGATCCTCGGATAGTATCGTCATTTTCGTGGAAAATTCCGGACAGTACCATAAACATTTCGTGCGCGAACGTGCCAATGGGCTTTAGGTTAAATTTCATCGCCAAGGCAACATTGGAGGTGCCAATAAATTGGTTCTTGAGTTTTGTTGAACAGGTTTCAACAACTTCTTCTTGCCATTGTCGGCTGAAGCGCCGGCGCGTTCCAAAGTCGGAAAATCGGATATCCGGCACATCTTTGAGCTGGGATATCTTCATGTGGAGGCGGGCTACTCCGGTAACTTTTCCAACACTCTCTTGAAATGCTCCAAGCGATCGGGCCAGGGACCGGTAGTACAACTCATTTATAATGGAGAGCGCGATAGTCTCCCAGTAGATTGCCTCGCGCCATGGCCCAAAAAATTCAAGAATAAATTCTTTTCCGTTATTAGTCAGCTCATACGGCGGAAGCTTGAGCTTCGCGAGAAATTGCAGAAAACTTTTACCAAAAATAAGCTCTCCGTTTTCTGTTTTTGGTTTTTCTCCAAGATATAGTAATTCTTCCGGCGTGAACGAAAGCGTTCGAACATGGTTAAGTTCGGCGCGCAAAGCGCTTTCGCTAATATGGCGTGGAAGCAGGACTTTGGCCGAGCGATTTTTGAACGCGTATTTAACCGGCACTTTGGAATATTGGAGATACACCAGCTGTCCCATGGTGAGTTTGTAGAAATCAAGATCTAGAAGAGACTCAATAATATGTGCCATACATCCTCCTTTTTACTTCTTTTATTTGCCTGAAGCAACGCTCAAGACGAGCATTGAGATATGGAGAAGCTGAAAATATTGAAGAAGGGCGAATACTCTAACGTCTTCGCAAATATATTTTCCTATTTCCGAAATATGCAGATAGACGCGGCTAATTCGCTCATCTTCTTTATCTGCCGTAAACTCCCGTTCTGTTTCTTCGAGCTGTCCTGCTTCAAGCTCCACCAGCGCGAGATATGTTTTTTCCGTTATAGCTCCCGCGGAAACCGCCATTGGGTGTCCGGAATTGAGCAGGCGAATCTGATCTCCTCTTATAGTAGCCCCTATTTCTTCGCGCAGTTCTTTTACTATGAGCTCTTCAACGCTGATTTTTGTGTCAAATCGGCCCGCAATGCTTTCGGTAATAAGTCCTTGAGAATTGTCATCCCAGACCATACTTTGCCTTGGTTGGCGGACCAAAATAATTCGATCGCGCGGCTTATCATAAACAAGCACGCAAATAGAATCTGTCGTGCGCATAACCTCGCGTCTTCATTGCGCTGTTTCATGCACTTCCAAAGTAAAAAAACCTTCATAGGCGATTTTTATGGACATGAATCCTCCTTGTGGTGGTGGGGATTGTGTAGTAACTTTTTGTAAAGAACGTAAGCCTAAAAACGGTTTTTTAAGCAAAGAGCTGAAGCAAAAAATTTTGCTGCAATTCTTTAGAAGAGGCGGAAGAAAGTAATTATTTTTTTACTTTCTTCCGCCATACTTTACTTTTGTGATATTTGAAAGAGCTCATTTGCGGTATCAAGCGCTTGCTGAAATGTCGGATGAAATTCTCTCCATTCCTTAGGGATACCTTCGATACCGACATTTGCGCCAATCATCGCGCCAACCATGGAAGCATTGGTGTCGGTGTCACCGCCAGCGTTTATTGCCTCAAGCACGCCTGCCCGAAAGTCCGTTGGTTGGCGCAAAAAGGTCGCAATAGAGAAGGGGACTGACTCAAGCGCGAAACATCCTGTTTGCGTTTTTGTTCGAACGGTGTCTGAAGAGTTTAAAATATCTGGTTCAGTTAAAAGCCATTTTACGCGTCCAAAAAATATATCTGGATTGAGTCCAAATTCTAGATGCTTAAGTTCTTCCGTTTTAATGTTGAGCAGGAGTGATTGTATAAGTTTTTTGTAATTCGGTTTTTTTGGCCCTATCTCATCATTTTCAAGAAGTATAGTTGCAATAATATGTGAAATTGCGCAGGCAGCGATTGACGCACGAATATCGGGGTGGGTCAAGGTGCCATTTCGAACAATAATATGATTCAGAAATTCCCTTTCGAATTTTTTTTCTCTTGAGTAATAGAACAATGGAATGGGCGAGATTCTCATAGCAACACCATTTCCGCACCCTTCTCGAGGATTTTTTTCGGGGAGAGCGGAAGGAGATCTCCCTTCTTTGCCATGAGTTTCAAAAAAACGAGAAAGACCATGAACGGATTGCCTTGTTGTTTTTCCCCATCCTCGGGTGGTCCTTTTGTATTCAGAAACAAATGCTTGAGCGCAGTGTTCCTGATAATATCCTCCGCGTTCAATAAGAGACGCGGCTACTGCAGAAGTGAGCTGCCAGTCGTCAGATGATTCGCCCAAGGTGAGACTTTGCATTTCAGGAAAATGGTGTTCGCGAGGACAGCTTTGAAATCCTTTCACGCCATGTTTGTGCGTGTAAGAAAGAATTTCGTCATATGTAAGACATTCCCAAGGGATTCCCATGGCATCGCCGATAACGACACCCATAAGGCATCCTTGGAATTTTGAAAGCGTGTCTTTTGGCATAGTGCTCCTTTATATCTTTGGAAATTGTATTTCTGAAAGTTTTTCCGACATATCGCGTTCGGGCAGAAACGCAATTTCCGCCGCGGCAATGCGGCTGAGGCGTATTCGCATATGCGACAAGAGGTCTTCTTGATCTACTCCGTCAACAAAGCCCTTAGTTTGCCGCCAAAAAGATTCCAATATTTCAAATTCAATCTGCGAGTCAACTGAAAGCTGTGCTGATTTCCATTGCGGGGGTTCTGATACGTTTGATCCTACCAGATTAAGCCCGGGCGTATCAATCAAGAGGGGGCTTGCTCCCATGGCGCGCGCGTACGCGGTTGACCCAGCGGCAGTTGATACGAGAATTCCGTCACCAACGAGTTTTTTTATCTTAATCTCGCCATTCACCGAGACCTTAATCCACGAGGATTGTCCGGTCGAGCGCTCTATCCACGCGTCATTGAAAGCAAGGGCATTTTTCCATTCAGAATCGTTGCCTTTTGTTTCTACAAAGAGAAGCGGAAGCTGATGGACCTTGAATGTTTTTTCCAAAGAAATAGGCAGGTCATTCAAAAGAAATCCACGATGTCCCGTATTGATTCCGATAAATGGAACGCGCAGCCGCCAATATTTTCGAATGGCGCGAAGCATGGTGCCGTCTCCGCCAATAACTACAACGCAATTGGTCGGACCTTTGTCGTATATGGGAATTTCCGAGGCAATTTTTACTGCTTGGGGATTGTTTTCATCCCAAACCTTGAGGGGGCGTGGCGTGTCCATTTTCCACAGAGTGGTTTTTGTCGGATATACCCCACGATACAGATTATATCGTTCAATGTATTGTTTTACTTCCTCAACCACATAATCCCCAAAAGGTTCGTGGCGAAAAATTTTTTCGCGAATTTCAGAGCTCTGTCCGAAAATTCCAAGATTGAGAAGCGTACTGCGCGGGGGATAACTTGTATTTTCAATGGGCGTGCCGTCATCTCGCCATACCATCACAAAATTGGAATTATTCCAGAGATTTTCTCCGTGTTCCCAAACGCGGTGTATAAGGGATTTCTTATCGGCTCCGCCTGATGTGAGGTCAGTTCCAATAACATGATGAATTTCTCCTTCAGAAGAGAATTTTTTTTCAAGTTCATGCGTGCGAGTAAACGTTCCGTTCTCCAAATCAAAAAGTTCTACTCTCACTTTTGGAAGATTTACAAAAGTCATATCGCACATAACGGCGCGATGTATCGGCTCGATATCATTGGTTGTCATCTTATCGGGCCGAGGTCCGCAGGGGACAATGATTACTTCGTCAAAATTCGCAATCAGGCCTTCGACGATTTTTCGATGATGGATTCCGGGCGGATTAAAGCTTCCGCCAAATAAGGCAATTTTCTTTTTCATGAATAACTCCTTTTTTGTAAAGAACATATGCCTCAAAATATATTAAGGCAAAAGAATCAGTGCCAAAATATTTTAGCATTGCTTCTTTAAAAGAAAAGAGGGGAGGGAGAATGGATTGTTCCATCTCCCTCCCAGTATTATTTGATTCTAGAAATTTGAATTACGGTGAGCCGAATCCGCCGAGCGCTGTTTTGGAAAACGACGCCGCGTTTTGGCTTGCGCGCACCGCCGATTGCGAAAATACAATAAACGCCTTTCGGATTTCCGAGGGCGTGTTTTTGGGAGTGAGTACCCACTCATCCGGAAAACCGCACTCTTCAAAGATCGCGCGGAAGTCCGTTGAACCGTCGTCAATACCCATGCCAGCGATAATGTGGCATTTGGCATTGAGCATATCTTTGACGATAGGCTTTACCGAAGCCGGCGTGGCCTTTCGAGAGCCTTGGTCTGCTCCATCGGTGATGAAGAGTGTGCCTGTTCGCACGGGTACGCCATTGATCTGGAACTCTTGCGTTTTGGCAAGGACTGTGCCAAGCGTCTCCACCATGCTGTCATACAGTGGTGTTCCGCCGTTGGGATTGTAATTGTGCGAGTCCAATTTTATCGCGCGATCAAGAGGGCAGTAGGGGTAGAGAAGAAGCCCGTTAACATAGCGGGTGTGGGCGAGAATCGAGTCTTTTTGCTTTGACTTTTGCAAAGCTTCAAGCACTCCATTGTGCCCATCGCGCACCGCTTCGGTATTTCCTTGCACGAAGCGAATAGATCCTGAGTCGTCAACATTGACGGTGAGGATGAATACTTCGCTTGCGGCGACATCGTCGGCAGGCACGCCGAGCGCGTCTTGAATTTGCGCTCCGATATCCATTACCTGAAGCGCCTGCATGGATGCCATAGAAAGGTTGCCCTGATCGTGGGCGTCCTTGAAAAGGTCTTGAACCGTGGTACTTTTACTTCCCATGAAAAACTCCTTTCAAAAGTTTTTGGTTGTGTTGTGAGAGCCGCCCCTCGGCAATGCTCGGGGCGGCTTTTTGCGATTTTCAAAAACTAGACCGTGACTCCAAGCCACGAGTCAATGGGATCAGTTGACTTCACCACATGCATACCGGCGTCGGCAAAACGCTTAAAAGCGGCGTCTGCCTGATCGGTGTAGTCAATCACTCCCGGAACAACAACTGCAGAAGTGCAGTCTTCAAGGAGATACACCTTCTTAGTGAGTTCGGGATCTTGCGAATTGATCTCGTTAAGGAGATCGTCAATGGTCCACGCGACGCAGTGCGATTTTGCCTGCCCGGCAATAACGACTGCGTCGAACTTGAGCAACTTTTCAATGAAGCGCGCGTTCTTTTGCGCGATGGGGCGTCCGTCCGCCCCGTCCACCACCTCCGGCCGAAGCACGGAGTAGTTTTCCGTCAAGGGATTGCCTCCCTTGATTTCAAACCCTGTCTGGCTAGACCGCGCGATGTTGTGGAAAAAGCATGCCTCTTCCACGGAAGAAACCAGCGCGTGGCCAATTCCTCCCAGCACTGCGTGGTAGGGCCAGATGGTAAGCATGTACTTGCCGTTTTCAGAGAGCTTTTTTGCGTAATGCAGGATATGCTTTTGCAAACCAACATAATTGCCGTTCGCAACGCTGTGCGCAATAGCAGGGTTGACCTTCCATTTCCCGCTTTCAATATCATCAAGCGAGATAAGCGAGAATGGAGGAGGATTTTCTCCCTTGTCGTTGACCAGGAAGATGGAATGGAATACCTGCATGGCTGTGTGCGTATCCATGGTCGGAAATACCTGCGTGATAGCGCCGATATTTCGGTAGATGAACTCGCACAAGCGAATGTTGTCAAGAACAGCTCCCTTTCCGCTCCTTCCTCCGACAAAAAGTTCGAAGTCCGGAAGGCAGAAGGTGTTTTGGCAGTCAATGATCATAAGCGCGATGCGCGTTTTGTCATTGGCAGCGGGCTCGAGCTTGTGGCGTTTTGCCCATGCAAGAGCCTCGGTGGCTCTTTCCTGATATGGAACGCGCCACACCTCGCTTACCTTGCTGGATGCGAAATGAGGGGGAGAGGGTAGTTGCTTGCTCATGGTTTACTCCTTTCGTTAAGTAATTTTGAGCAGTTGAATTTCTTGTCCGTCAACAACGTAGAGTCCTTGAGAAGAAGCAAAAAGATTTGAGCCAACATTCACAAAAGGTTCTGTGTCGGGAAACTCTTTTACTACGACAATCGTGCCGTTTGAAGGCTCGACTCTGACGATTCCTTCGTCAGTAGCAGATAAAAGAAAATTTCCGGCAGCGCATTTGCCTCGTATGTCAGAAAGCCATGGTATGTCATTCGGATTTCCGGAAATGCTTGCAATAACGCTTCCGTCGGATCGCATCATCGTGCAGGAGTTGATAATTTTTCCAGCGTTGTGCGTGGAGGCGAAAAACCAGCAATACTCTTTTGTGAAAAAACAAGTGCTATCAATGAGTTGTCCACGAAGAGGGGTAAGCTTGAGCGTGTCGTTTATACCTTTTTTTTGGATATCAAACATAAAGTATACGCTAAGATTTCCTGCTCGGTAGAATCCAAACCCAAATGTCGGCCCTACCCAAAAAAGCGTCTGTCCTAAAAGCGTATCCCCGATATATTCTTGTCCGATGGAACCATCCCGTAAGAGCTGTCCGTTGTTTACCCAAAAACGGCTGTGTTCATTGGCGTCAAATACCGGAAGCGTACCAAAGCTATCGGTGGCAATTTTATCTTTCGTTCCCTTGAGGGTAACAGTTATTATTTGTCCATTTTTTCCCAAAAGCGATGATTCTCCCTGGATCCTAAAACGGATGTGCGGATCAAGCTCTCCCGCAGTGACGCTCACCGCGCCTTCGCGGAGATATTTTTCATTCTCATGGTATATGTAGAGAAGCTTGCTGTTTTGCAGCGCGGCGAAAAGTATTTTTCCCGAGGTTTTGAATACTCGGGTTGCTATGACCCTTCCTCTCACTTGCGTTGTCGCCTTAATAGCGGCAGGAGCAAGAGCTTTGCATTTGGGGCATGTGTTTCGCGCGTGGATAGTTGCGCAGGCGGTGCACGATGTCCACCTCATGGATTCAATAATCCTAAAAGGAAATTCTCCTCTCGCGTCCTTTACAAAAGTTTTGTGGAAACGATCAAGAAGATCATCTGGCAAAACTTTGTAGTGAGTAGCGGGCTTTGGATATTTCACTTCCGGATGAAATACCGTGATTCTCTTGAGCGGCCTTTGGCTGTGGGGGATTTTATCCGAATTTTTTTTCGGCATATATACTCCGCCGTACGGGCCGACATATAAAAGCGACTGCATGAGCATAATTTCGTATGCGTACCAGTCGGACTCTTGGGTGTGCGGCTTTGCCAGCATCGGGCTGGATTCGTTGGGATCGCACAGCAGGGGATCAACGAATTTTTCCGTAAAAACCGTGCAGTAAAATCCTCCGAATTGGAAGCTGTCCGCGTCAATAACGTAGGCTTCTTCGCCTATGATGAGTATATTGAGGTCATTGTTGTCGCCGAACACCACTTTGCACAAATGCGTTTCGCGATAGGTTTTATGCATATGCATAAAAACCTTACAAACCATTTCATTGCTAATTCCGGCTTCGCGGAATCTTTTGTCCGAGTACCTCATAAGCACTTCCGAGCCTTTTAAAAAACGCATCGTATAGCCGATGATTTTTTGTCCGTTCTGGTCAAACGCAATATCCATGGGCGCGATGACGGTTGTCGGAAGCCCTTTGGGAAAAGATAAGAGTTTTTTTTGATGGATGCGGATTCTTTCTTCCGCGGCCTTTTGTTCGTGAGGAAATCCTTGCAGGTCGGGATGCGTCGGCGGCTTGAAAACTTTTAATACCGTATTTTCGTCAACACGGTATACGTCCGCCTCGCCTCCTTTGCCGATAGAATCGGTATCATCTACGCGTATTCTCTTGCCTTTGATATAGGCATACATTATTCCACCTCAATAGGCAGATTTTTTCTTCTTCGCAAAGCAACAATAGTCGTGTCATCGGGGAGAAGGCCTCCTTCTTTATTAACTTCTCTTTTTTCCCAGTCAATATGGTGTACTTTGCGGTTGAGCATAGCAAGCCTTCTTCGCAGGGCAAATTCGTTTGAGAAGTATTTGTCATTTTCCACAAATTGAGATATTGGTCCGACTCGGCTTGAAATCCCGGGAATTTCTTTTTCTTCAGATGAGATAAAATCTTTTACGCCGTCGCATCCGAGGATTGCGCTCTCAAGCTTTTCAGTTTCAATAATTCTATTGATGATAAAGCGAAAGCTTGCGGGATCTATTTCTATTTTTCCAGAATCAAGCAGGCCATACCCGAGGTAGGGAGGGGCGTTATTCTCAAATGGTCCAAGTTCTATTTTTTCGTCATTGATAATGATTATTCCATCACCAATTGAGAAGAAAATAGAGTAAAGCTTTGAGATGACGCACCCGACAACTGTGAAAAGAAATGCATCAAGCACTGCTTTTTTAAAGTTTCCTCCTATACCTATTATATTGATTATCAAATCCCTCATATAAACCAAGGCATCAAGCCTTGCACTTTCAAGAATTTTTGGAATTTCAATATTTTGCAATTCCGGACCATAAAATCTTTCCCGGTTTATATGATCGCGGAGTGTTTTTGCAATGATATTAAGCCCAATATAGGATCCGACGTGGCTAAACTCACTGCTTGAACATCCATCTCCAACAAGCGCGATAGTTACGTCCTTATCTTGGAAAACAAAGCATGAATCCTGATTATTTTTTCCATCTCTTGCGTGGTCATTTCCAATAACAGAGCCCTTGGCAACTTCAAACACTTCGTGCATTGTACCTCCTGTATTTTTTCTAAGATGAGCCACTATTTTTAAGTTTTTCTAGAATCAAATTTTCAAAGAACATAGTATTTTTGAAGCTAAAAAAGAATTTTAGCTACGCCTTACTGTAACCAATTTTTTTAAAAATGTCAATACTTCGCAAAAATTTGTAGTTGTTTGACATTTCCAAAAATTGTACGGCAAGAAATCTTTCAAAAGATTCCTTTTTTAAGGCCAATATGGCGATTGATTCCTAATAAAGAAATCCTTTAACAGTGTAAATAATACACTAACAAATGATAAAATTTTTTTTGATGAACTAAAGACTATAAAAAAATTGTCATGGCGCACCCCCGATAGCTATCGGGGGACCTAAAAAAATGAAATATTTTAGTTTACTGGATTCTCCCGAAAGCGTTCGGGGGAATGACAATCTGATTTTTTTATAGTCTTTAGTTATAAAATGGACATTATCTGTGGCGTTTTTTTGGCAAATTCATAGAGCGCCGCCGGCCTGTTTGATCGGCCCCTTTCCGTTGCATCTGTTTTTTTTACAAGACCCAATAAAAATATTTTTTTTATGAAATTACGCTTATCTAACTTTTTTTTCAAGATCATTTCATAGGTTTTTTGCAGCTCGCTCAAAGGAAATTTTTTTGGCAGGAGGCTGTAAGCGATGTTTGAATATCCAAGCTTTTTTTGAAGCCTCTCATATGCCATAGCAATTATCTGTTTGTGATCATAGGCAAGCTTGGGAAGGTGGCTTATCTCAAACCATTTGACATCGCCATATTCTTTGGTTGTCTTGAACCTTAGCGTATCGCTCGGAATAAGCGCGAAGTAGGCGACAGAGACAACGCGTCCAAAGGGATCGCGGCCCGTCTCTCCAAATGTGTAAAGCTGTTCAAGATATACGTTTTTCACTCCAGTTTTTTCAAAAAGATTCCTTCGAGCCGAGTCATCCACAGATTCATCGGGCTTTACAAGTCCGCCCGGAGCGGCCCAAAAATTATGTTTATAAGGATCTTTTTGCATTTTTATCAAGAGCACATTGAGCTTGTTTTCACGTATGGTAAAAATCACGACATCAGTGGCAATTACCGCAAAATCATATTTTTTTATAACTTTTGGCATATGCTCTACTTAGTGTATTATATACACATACTAATTCATGCAGTTTATTTTGTCAAATACGGGTTATCCACATAGTTATATTGCCTTGAATTACTAACTGCTCTTAATACTGTCATTGCGAGCCCGGCGAAGCAATCTACGCTTAGATCCCGAAATGAATTCGGGATGACCAAACCATAAGTCATTGCGAGCCCGGCGAAGCAATCTAAAGTAGATTACCTCGTCACCTCAAAAGATTTCATGCATCCTCGAGACAATAGAAATGTCAGTTTCGTAATTCAAGGTACCTAGAACCTATCTCAAAAATAATTTAACTGTCATTCTCGCCCCCATTTTCATGAGGGTAAACTCCATCGGGAATCCAGTTTTACTAGGATAAGTCTACTTCTTGGATCCGCTAGCTGCCGGATGACAAAATAGAGAGAATTAGTTTTTTGAGATAGGCAGGTTCTAGTAGATCCGTATTGTTTGACAGAACATCAATAATTATGTAATATTTCATATTGTTCTGTATGATATTATGTGATGTCAAAACAGAAACAAGGTGTTCTTTGACAATCAGCTTTTAGGAGAGGTCGTAATGCTTAAAGTATGGAATTTTACTGTTGCGTTTTTCGCGTTTTTGTTGCTACTTGTGTATAGCTTTTCACTTTCTGTACCGTGGTTTTCCCACTGGCTTTATGATTATAGTAAGCCGACTAACGTACACTGGGAAATAGTAAAGGAAGAAAAAAAGGATGTCGAGAAGACGCAGGCAGAAGTAAAAAGCGCTGAAGCAGTACAATTTGAAGATCATAGTACAATAAAGGATTCAGAAAATAAAAATTTTGAATTTGTTGGTCCGGAATTACCGGTTGCGCAAAATCAAGAAAAAGATACCAAGGAAAAAATCGGTGAAGAGCCAAAGAAAGAAGATCCTCCGATAAAAAACGCGGTATTCACCTATGACAATCATTGGTCTGGCGCGCTTGAGAGATTCTACGAGCGCTTTCCTTTGCCCATTCAGCCTACTTGGTGGATGCTGTTACCTATCGGATTATTGGCAGGAATTATTTTTTTTCTTCTCATATCGAGAGTAAATAAATATTCTGATTTTTTATTCATTGTATTTATTATTCTTCAGATACTCTGTTATGCCACTGTCGCGGGCGCGTCTTTATGGAATGCCTATCACTTTGATGTCAGGGCTATAATCAGGTCAAATATAATGGACGCTGATCTCGCTGCCGCTATATTGAGATCTTATGCGTTTGATCAACTTTTTATAGGATTTTTTTTCCCATTACTTGTTACCATCATCATGAATATAGCGTTGACAGGCTTAGCATTTTTTACGTCAAGCGGATGTAAAAAGCTTAATGAGTTTTATAGTAAAGTGATTGACAAGCGTTTATCCGGATTTGATGATTCCAATATACTTATCAGGCACGATGGAGGAGCCGAACTATTCACCCTTGGGTATGGGTTTCGATGGCTTTTTTTTCCTGTTTTCTTCATGCACAATAAAATGGTTCGTTCAAGAGTTAGCGCCTCGGAATTCATAGGAGCTTTCATATCAAGGCTTTTGAGCTCTGCCATTATGAAGTTTCGCGAAAATTTTCTTGCTGAATATATTGTCCAATATCAAGATATGGGGAAAAAGGCGGTACGGCGGCTACTTACCGGTATTAGCATCGAATTTCAGACAAGTCTCGGTACTTGTATGGAAAAGGTAAAAGCCAAAAAAGATAGGGAAACAAATATTCCTACCGCGCATAGCATATTGAAGGAAGGGGCAAATAGGTGCGTTTCTCAATTTAGGCAAGGAATGGTTGCAGGTATTAAAGATGCTGTTTATGCATATTATAGAGATGAAGAAGGATTTTCCGACAGTCTTCGAAAAAAGATTTTTGACAGTGGAAAAAGCGATCCGGAAATAGAGGATGCTGTTCTGCCGCAAGGAACAAGATTTTTCTCATCAAATGGACGATACTCTTTTTTTGTCATTGAGCAGCCTCCACAGCTTCGGACCATAAATTTTACCAATACATTTTTTATGGAAACTCTGGGAATAAGTGAAGAATCGTGGATACAATTCAAATCAGAGCACGTTAAGACGAATTCGATACAACTTTCATTCCCTTTTGTTATTTTCGTTATAGTTGTTGGCGAAGGCAATGAATTTCTACTCAATGTGTATTACAGGAATGAACCGCTTCGGTCGATGAATGATCCCATATTTAAGTCGAATTTTCCCAATGTTCAAAAAAATGGAAGCGCGTGCCTGAATTTTTCAAGATCAAACAAAAGATCCAATACTATGGCGGAGAAAGTGAATGATCTTGTCGCGTACTTTTGGGATAGCTGGTTTAATAGAGACTATCTTGAACAAAATTATAAGCCAGCGTCTAAACTTGATCCGCGTCTGAAAAGTATTTGGCATTGGGAGGAAGAGAGCAGAAAAGATCCTCTCTTTGTACTTAGGATTCCGTGGATTGCGCACGATAATAGACTCAAAAACATGGCTCAAAAATATTTGGAAGATACAAATCATGCAACCGCGCGAACGTTTGAATGTGCCGTAAAAGAAATCATAGGCAGGAAACAATCGGATATTGGAAAGATTGTAAAAGAATTTTGTACGCAAATAGCGCTACCCGATTTTGATGAAGCAACGGCTAAGCTTTTAAGTGAAAATATGCATGGCGAACTTCTTGAGATAACAACAATGCTCGCGACATCTGTCGAAGACGCTTGTGAAAGATTAAATGCAGGGGATTACGAAAGATTCTCTCGGCATATTAGGGATTTGGCTAGAGAAATTATCGATAAGCATACAAGCACCTTACATGCTGATTGTAGCGGTAAGGGAGAAGTCCCGTTAAATATAGATGAAATACTTACAAGGATTTTTTGCAATAGGAGGTTTTGATGTTTAAAGTTTTTGCCCTTAGAGAGAAAACGAAGCTTCCGGAGAGTGGAATATATTTTGTCGTAGGAAAAGATGGCATATATCTTCATAAAGATTCTGAATTTTTTCAAGGGATTGTGCGAGTCGAAGGTATTTCATTCCTTAAGGAAGTAGAAACTTTCGCAAAATCAAAACTTCCCATGTTGCCGAGAACACACTTCAAGACGATACTCGGATTTTTTCATGAAGTGCATGAAGTGCATGATAGCGAGGCAATAATACTTTTGCATTATTGCGCTGATAAAGGCGCGTATGGGCTTGTATGTCCCGAGCAGATCGTATCTGCCGGGGGCGTTCATTATAGGGCAAATGAGAGGATTGATGGTTTTCAGCTTGTCGGAAGCATACATTCTCACAATACAATGCCGGCTTTTCATTCTTCTACGGATTTGAGCGATGAGAAAAATTTTGACGGCCTTCATGTGACCGTAGGCCATCTTGATAGGGAATATTTTTCCGTCTGTTCAAGCATTGCTCTCAATAATAATAGATTTCCTGTTAATCCAGATACTGTTATCGCGGGGATTGTAAAACCTGCTTTGACCGGCAAAGAAAGCGGTATATTGAGAGATAATGCTATTTTCTTCGAGATGACAGGGAGAAGTCAGGATTCAAGAAAGCCTAAGAAAGATGATTTTCCCAAGAAGTGGATGCAAAGAGTGAAAAAAATATCTTCATATGCAAAAGAAATAAATGTTTCAAGATTATATCAATGGAGGCAAGCAGATGCATATTAAGGTGATTGGCCTTGGTGGAATAGGGAGTTGTCTTTTGAGGATATTGCACAAGTTTCTCGAATACGGCGATAGTGAAAATATTGAAGTTATACTTTTTGACGGCGACAGCTATGAAGAAAAGAATAGATCTCGCCAGCACTTTACAAGTTGCGGCAATAAGGCAGAGGTGACCTCTGACGACTTGACGAGCGAGGCAAGGAAAGTATATTATAGTGGAATACACGAGTACATTACAAGTGAGAATATCTATGAATATATCCACGAAGGAGATATAATTTTTCTTTGTGTAGATAATCACGCGACAAGAAATCTTGTTTCGGGCAGATGCGAGGAACTTGAAAACGCCGTACTTATTTCCGGCGGAAATGAATTGACAGATGGAAATATCCAGATATTCATCAGAAAAAATGGTAAAAATATAACATTACCGCTTGCCAATGATTTTCATCCGGAGATTTCTTATCCAATGGATAAAAATCCCGATGAGATGGGCTGTGAGGAGCTTTCACAAAGTTCTCCGCAATTACTCTTTATGAATAATATGGTCGCGGCGGTCATGCTTAATGCTTTTTATACTTACCTGCAGGGTAAGATTGAATATGATGAAGTGTACATTGATATTGTGACTAATAATTGCAGACAAGTAAAAAGAAGTTGATCTTTTAATCCATATCTTTGAAAGGAGGATTCTCATGTCAGCAACAGCTGAAGTTACGGGAAGAGTAAAAGTCGTGTGTGGCGCCAATTCACAAGATTTGGCAGGTCTTTCAGGCAAGAGAATTGCCGAGGTGAGAACAGAGCTCGCACAAGTGCTCAATATCCCTCCAGATGCTCAAGCCCGTATTTCCGGCGTACACGTCGATAATGAGTATCGCCTTCAGGAAGGTGATACTCTTGAATTTGTGAGAGCCGCAGGCAACAAGGGGCTGATATAGAAAAGTAAGTCGTACATTATATAATGTAGGGGCGAACAGTAAATGTTCGCCCTTTTTTTTATACTATTTATGTAATTTTTTTCTTCTTCAAGAAAAGCGAGTTAGTAACGACCGAAATGGAGCTTGACGCCATGGCGATGGAGGCGAAAATAGGATTCAATAATATCTTGAAGAAAGGGTAGAGTACTCCCATTGCCACAGGAATAAGAATAATATTGTATCCAAATGCCCAAAAAAGATTCATTTTAATCGTTCGCATAGTTTTTCGGGAGAGTGTGATTGCCATTGCGACGGACTTTAAATCTTTATTGATAAGCGTAATATCCGCGGCTTCAATGGCGACATCGGTTCCTGTGCCCATGGCAATGCCGACATCAGCGGCGGCAAGCGCGGGCGCGTCATTAATGCCGTCGCCGACCATGGCAACAACCTTTCCTTTACTTTGGATTTTTCTTACCTCTATTTCTTTTTGGTCCGGCAAGACTTCGGCGAGCACTTTTTGTATTCCCACTTTTTTCGCGATGGCCTGCCCCGTTCGCATATTGTCTCCCGTTATCATAATAACTTCTATGCCGAGATTCTGGAGTTTTTTTACTCCCTCGAGTGAAGATTCTTTAAGGGTATCAGCAACCGCTATAAGTCCCGAAAGACTTTTATCAATGCCCAGCATCATCACGGTTTTTCCATCTTCTTCAAGCTTATGGATTTGCGGTTCATATCTTGAAAAATCTATACCTTCCTTTTGCATAAGTCTCCTATTTCCAAGAATTATTTTTTTTCCATCTAATTTTCCCTCTACGCCATGGCCGGTAATCGCCTTAAAGTTTTCAATTTTTTCAAGAGGCAAGGATTTTTTTTCAGCCGCCTTCACGATTGCCTCGGCAAGAGAATGCTCCGATCCTTTTTCAATGGACGCGGCAAGCAACAAAATAATATCTTCTTTGTTTGCAATCCGTAATCCGTCTCTCGACCCCAAGCTCGAGACCGAGGGGTAATCTGTAATTGTGGAATTATTTATCGTAATAACATCGGTTACCTCCGGCTGGCCTTTGGTAAGCGTTCCGGTTTTGTCGAAAATAACAACGTTAACTTTGTGCGCGGTCTCAAGGCTTTCAGCGTCCTTAATGAGAATTCCATTGTGCGCGCCAATGCCTGTGCCGACCATAATGGCTGTTGGAGTCGCAAGACCCATGGCGCAGGGGCAGGCAATAATAAGGACGGCAACCGTATTAAGAAGCGCGAAAAGAAGAGCTGGCGCGGGACCAAAATCGTACCAGGCGATAAATGTGGCTATGGCTAACATAATCACAATTGGCACAAAATAAGAAGAAATGAGATCGGCAATCCTCTGAATGGGTGCCTTGCTTCCTTGAGCCTCTTCTACGAGTTTGATAATTTGGGAGAGTACGGTATCCGCTCCGACTTTTGTCGCTTGAAAAGTAAAGGTGCCAGTTTTATTCATGGTCGCGCCGACAACTGAATCGCCTTGCGTCTTATCTGCGGGAATGCTCTCGCCAGTAATCATGGATTCGTCAACAGAGGATTCTCCCTCTTGAATAATTCCGTCAACCGGGATTTTTTCACCGGGCCGAACGCGGATACTATCTCCGATCATAACTTCGCTGATAGAAATATCTATTTCTTTTCCATCTCTAACTACGCGCGCTGTTTTTGCCTGAAGTCCGATAAGTTTTTTTATGGCATCGGATGTGCCTGCTTTTGCCTTTGCTTCAAAATATCTTCCGAGCAAGATAAGCCCAATGATAATCGTCGCGACATCAAAATAGGGGGAGGCCTCCATGCCGACACTTTCAACAATTTTTGGAAAAGCTGTTACAAAGACCGAGTATCCAAACGCAACGGTTGTTCCAATGGCAACAAGGGTATCCATATTTGATGTTCGGTGTTTAAGCGCTAAAAGCGCTGCTTGATAAAATCCAAACCCAGCCCAAAATTGTACAGGAAACGCCAAGACGAGTTGTACCCAGAAATTTTGAAGTATCATCGGAGCGGTATTCATCAGCCCAGGGAAACTTCCCCACAAAATAAGCGCGCCCAATATAAGGCTTACATACACTTTGTTTCTTAAGCTTTTTAATTCTTTTAATTTTTGCGCTTTTTCCTCATCCTGTGTTTTTAATTTTTCATCTATTTCTGCGCTATATCCTACCTGCGCGACTGCTGTGGCGAGTTTTTCATCAGTTACTTTTTGTGGATCAAATGTAACTGTTGCTTTTTCCGTTGCGAGATTCACGGTCGCGTTTTTTACGCCGTCAACTTTAGAGAGTGATTTTTCAATAATGAGCACGCATGACGCGCAGTGCATGCCTTTGATAGGAAATGTTTTTTTAGTGTCAGACATAGAGATGAAATTAAGATACTAATATACTAATGGTACTGATGATACGAATTGCTACAAATATTATATTAGTATTTATTCGTATTATTCGCATGCATTCGTATATTGGTATAACATTGATTTATTATACTCTTCGACTTTGTTCAGAGTTTACGACTACAATCTTTCCATGAAACATATTCATGCCGCAGGAGTAAGTGAATTCTCCGGTTTTTTGCGGAGTCAGCTCAATCGTAATTTTTTGGTTGAGCGGCAGAGTCTTTCGGATTTTAAAATCTCCGAGTACTACTTCCTCAAGGCATGAGCTGGGATCTGTTCTTGTGAAATGAATTTTTGTGGTTTTTCCTTTAGGAATAGAGATGACATTTGGCGTGTATCCCCCTTCCACGAGAATATCAACCTCGCCAGAAACAGCTACTGCCTTTTCTTTTTTCATGAGAAAAAACCAGTAGGTGAAAATTATTCCCACAAAACCAATGATAGTTATTATTATTTTATCTAGAGTCATACGATATTTTTTTAAGAATGAGATGAGTTATGTAGAATGTGATGATGGGCAGTACAATCATCTGCAAAACCGGAGAGACTCCGATTTGTACAAAGGGAATAATCGGCATCAATTCATTATATGCCCATTTTCTTTGAGCTAGTCCTTGCATTTCTATTATTATTGCAATAGCTGATCCAAAAACTATGCTTAACGTCATGGCTCTTTTGTCGAAGTTTTCAATCCAGAAAAATTTTTTTACCTCGGCCGCTATCAAAATATAAATTAAAAGTATTATACTCATATCAACAAGCGACGCATATACAGCTACAGGAAGCGGCAAGCGGCTAACGAACACTTCATAGTCTTTATAGAGCGCGATGTGCGATTTTTCCCAGATGAGATTGAGCAGGAATCCCGTGATAATAATAGTTGTAAACGACAAAAAAACTCGCTTCATAAAGTTTCAACTTTATAATTTCCAAGGCTTTCAATTTCTTTTTTGAATTTTTGCCAATCAATACTTTCGTCATGTTCAATGAGAATTTTTCCATTCGTGTAATCAACATTGCACATAAGCACCCCGGGGATTTCTTTGGCGACATCTTCAATGAGGATTTTGCAAGCGTTGCAGTGCGTTCCTTTGATGATAAGCGTTGTTTTCATAGAGTTAATTGATTACGCTAAATTGCGCCATTAATGAACCCATACTACAGGTGAGGGCAATGGTGCCAGTTTCGGTAGGGGTAAAGTTGGTTTTGAGGGTTCCGACTTTCATGGGAATTGTGACATTGTATTTTGGTATAATCCAAACCGACATGCAGCCGCCGAGCGGAACTTTGTTGTCTATTGTCAGGTCAACGGGTATGCCTTTCTTGACCGCGAGTGATTTAGGATACACTCCACGGATTTTGTATTTCACCGTTTTTACGGCTGCCCCCACTTGGTTCGCCAGCGAAGCAGGCCCGCCTTGGCGGGGTGGAAACGAAGTTTCCATTTTTTTATGTTGTGGATTCTTCATATTTGAAAGAAATAAAATAAGCCTAAGAAAACATTATTTTCAGCCTTTTGTGAAACAATGTCCAAATTAGGCAAATTGCTTAGAATGAAGAACTCCCCGAGAAAATATTTTCTTTATACAGAGATGTGAATTATATTCTGGAAGACGTATTTTATAGCGTTTGTGTTTGCCTACAAAAAAATTAATATATTTAAAAATGGTTATTACAAAAAATAGCAGAATCGCGAAAACAAAAATTTCGCTTACAACTACCGTGGAAAACATTTTTTGCCACTGCGAGAAATGCTCAAGCAGGCTCATGGTGCACAGCGCCGTTTCATTATTTATGAAAGGACATCCGGGCATCATGCGCGGATCATGGCTTATCACGCTCAAATTAAGCCCAAATAGAGCGACAAATATAAATATAATAGCAGTAGAAATATTGAAGTTTTGAGGATATTTTGTATATTTGTAATTCGTAACTCTACCATACCACTGGCGGATTTTTTTTGTCAAGAAAAGTTTTGCAAACAAATGGGCTCGCTATTTTTTGAGTGGCAATATACGTGGACCAAAGCAAGGCGACAATAGCCAGCAAGCTAAATTCTTTTCCGCGCAACGGAAGCACTGCGATAACGTTGGTGGCTATTGTAAATCCCAGCACGGAAGACAAAATTACGGAACCGCACGAAGCGCATCCGACCCCGAATAGGCTTATGATGACGCCAAGAACGCTCGTCCTCGCTGCGCCTTGGAGGCGGAAGCGTTGCCGTACATAATATATCAAAAGAGCCGTATTGATCCCAACAAAGAACGCGACCAAAAAAGTGATGATCTGGATGCTCCATGAAAAAGTCGTTAGATATACGGTAATAGAACTCCATAAAATTGACAAACGATCCTGCCAGTTAAATGCCGTATTGCGGAAAACAAAAATGATGATTGAGTAGTTTGCAAGCCACATTTCAAATAAAACAAATAATGCCATGCTACTGCTAGCAAGGAAATAATATGAACGCGAACGAAATACTGTCTGCAAAGCTTTAAAGCTGTTATTTAATTTCGCCATACTTTGTTTTTAATTTTTCTGATAAATAAAACCATGTAATCAACACATACAGTAAACGCGCTCCGACAATTTTTCCTAAGTTCCACAATATATTAATAAAACATAAAATATCCAAAGAGGGGATAGAGAATAAAACTATCCCCTCAATAGAAATTAACGCGATAAAGCGTCAATGACAGATTTAATCTGTTCGTACGGCAACGCTCCGGAAATGAGTTGCGCCGAGCCATCTTTGCTGATCAAAAATGATCCCGGGGTTCCGCTGACTCCGGCTTGTGTCCCGCCCGCCATATCTTGCTTTACATGAGCGGCGTATTTACCGCTATCCAAACATTCTTTGAATTTTTTTTCGTTCAGGCCAATCTCTTTGGCAAGCGGCACCAAAGCATCTAGCGCGAAACCAGTGCCATTCGAGGTGGTACGCTCAAAGATACCATCGGTATATTTCCAAAAAGCATTATTTCCACCTAATTCATTCGCGCATTCAGACGCTTCAGCTTCTTTTAAGGCATTTTGGTGAAAGGGTAGGGGAAAGTGCCGATATACCCACTTTATTTTACCAGCATATTCTTTTATCATCTGGAGCATTGTTGGGTGGAATCGTTTGCAGAAGGGGCACTCCATATCCGAATACTCAATCCAAGTAAGTTGGGCGTTGGCATCGCCTCGAACGTGGTCGTCTTTTGTTACGGGTGGCACAGCTTCTGATGGCGCTTGGGCACTAGGTTGCGAAGGTACGGCAGGACCAGGCTGATTCACACCAGGAACGGTTCCCGAATTAACATTTTTGGCAGTGTTTGCCCAGCCGTTTGCAAGAAGAATAATGAAGCCGATAGTACCGAGAGTGAGCGCGCCGCCCACTAAACCAATCACGAAGGTGCTCTTTGGTGAAAGTTTATTAGGAGAATCATTCATATATATAGGAATAAGTATGGATTAAATAAAAAATTTTGCCATGTCTCTTATTGCAAGAAACACGTTTAATAGTATTAAAAAAATTATTAGAAAGTTTTAGAGTGCAAAATTCCTTGACTGAATAGGCTGGTAAAATAATTCAAAAGCACAAAACTTCCATAGTGATCATGAATGGAGCGAACACAAAATCTATATTTTGGGTAAACGATGCTCACAGCCGTCACGGCGATACTCATAAAAGAATATTAACAATGTTGCAGTCCTTGCCACATTTTTTTCTGCTGCTATGCTCCATACCATGTCATGGTGTATAGAGGAGGCTTGCGCTTTTTTTGCCCAAGAATCACAGCAGGTAGCGTGCTGGCTAGTAGCAGAGGATATTGGAATATATTGATTTTATTCATGGGAAATCCTTGGCAAGAAAAAAGCAAAACTATTAAAATTAACAAACCTGTTAATTTCACATACATTTTTTTATTTTGGTTAAATATGTAGCCATAATTTTTAATCCTCCTTCGTCCCGCGGCCGCGGGACTACGGAGGACGAGTCATTAGTTTGGCGCTACTTATCTTTATATATTTATGAAAGCGGGATCCTCCGAAAGCATTCGGAGGATAATTCCCCTCGAGCGAGTTTTGGAAAAGAGTCCAGTGCGTCATGCCATAGGCAGATTTCAGCCCAAGGCTGATGAGCCTAGGGTTCAAGCCTTTGGCTGAAGCTTTGTGGTTCATACTACTTTGAGTAGTATATCATAGAATAATGATGCTGCGCAAATTTTATAAAAAAGCCCCTAAGTATTGTGTAGGGGCTTTTGTGGGCGAAAGAACATAGCTTAAAAACCAAGCTGGAATGCCGGCACGACCCTAAAGACTCCGGGCAGCCGTTCAAAAAATTCTATGGGAATATCTTGAACGCGCACGGTTGCATTTTCCAAGCGAATAAAAATAGCTCCGCCTCTCATTTCAATTGCGACTTGGACGCCCAGCAAGAGCGCTTGGCGGATTACCTCTAAGGTCTGGGGGTTTTCTCTGCCTATATTTTCTTTCATTTCAATGAACATGTTTTCTCCTGGAAAATAAAGAACGAATTAGTTTGGCTTTAAAGAACAAATGCTTATAAATACAACCCCGTAACCAATTCCGCGAATATTCTCTTGTAAACATCGCATTGCTACGCGCGGAAACGCCTTCGGCTATAAATACTATACTTTACGTATTTTAAAGAATTGGTACGGGGTTAATGTTTGTATCTGCCTCGGACTTCGCTTGAGCTCGTCCTCTTTTCCACCCCTCGGCGATGCTCGGGGTTAATGTTTGTATCTGCCTCGGACTTCGCTTGAGCTCGTCCTCTTTTCCA
>CAYJWS010000004.1:0-19751 GCA_964373925.1 uncultured Gammaproteobacteria bacterium | reverse complement strand
CGATGCTCGGGGTTAATGTTTGTATCTGCCTCGGACTTCGCTTGAGCTCGTCCTCGCAGACAAACATTAATAAAACTGACCCTTGCTGGTCAGTTGTTTTTTCTATCCTTCTATCTCTTTATCTCTCTATCTTTTTATTTCTCTATCTTTTTATCGCACAACGCAAACAACTGACCATAGAATCAGTAAAAAAGAATCCGTAAAACCAGTTGTTTTGCTTTATGTTTTGCATGCTTTTATTGTAGAGAATCTCGAAGATGAAGTCAAGATCAATCTACATAAGATATCTTAAATAAACATATCCAGTGCATAGTATAAGCGCGACAAAAGTCATGGGGATTGCTACTTTCATGTATTCAATAAATCCAATTTTATAGCCTTCTTTTTCTGCCATTCCGCTCACCACCACATTGGCAGAAGCTCCAATAATTGTTGCGTTTCCTCCGATATCTGCTCCAAGCGCCAATGCCCACCAGAGCGGACCAAGAGACAATCCAGATAGCGCTCCAATATCTTTAATAAGTGGAATCATAGTAGCAACAAATGGAATGTTATCTATGACGGCGGAAAATATTGCCGAGCCCCAAAGTATTGAAATGGACGTTATAGCCATGTTCCCCCCTGTTAGCTGGAGAAGTTTTTCCGCCGCTATTCTAATCGCGCCAACCTGCTCCAAGCCCGTTACTACAATAAACAATCCTACAAAGAAAAATATGCTTGTCCATTCTACCTCTTTAAGGTGTTTCTCCGGATCATTCATAGTGAGAAGCAAGAGCAGGGCGGCGCCGCTAAGAGCAATAGTAGCCGCTTCAAGATGAGTAATGGTATGTGTGAAGAATCCTAAAAGAACTATTCCGATAACTATGAGGGATTTTATCAGAAGTTTTTTATCGCTTATGGCTTCCTCGGGCTTAAATTTCATAATTGCTTCTTGCGCTTCTTTATTGGTAACCATTCCTTTCCGGTAGATAAGGTAGAGCAGGCCAATGGTAATAATTGAGACTAAGACAGAAATGGGCGCAAGGTTTATGAGAAATTCGTTAAAACTCAATTTTGCCGCGCTTCCAATAAGTATATTAGGGGGGTCTCCAATAAGTGTTGCAGTGCCTCCGATATTTGAAAGAAGTATGCCGCCGATAAGAAATGGCTTAGGATTAAGCTTAAGATTATTGGCAATGACAAATATAACAGGCACGATAAGTAGAACGGTTGTGACATTATCAAGTAAAGCAGAAAATATGGCAGTAATTGCGCAGAGCATAATAAAAATAGGAATGGGTTTCCCTTTTCCTATTTTTGAAGCCCAGAGGGCAACATATTGAAACATGCCGCAATCTTTCGCAATGCCTACAATAATCATCATGCCAATCAATAATCCAAGAGTATTAAAATCAACGCCTTCAATTGCCTTTTCCTGATTCAGGACGCCAAAAAGTATCATCAGGGCGGCGCCGGTAAGCGCAATAACCGTACGATGTATTTTTTCCGAGATAATGATTATATAGGTGACAGCAAATATTGCAATCGCCGTAAAAAAAATATTCATAAATTTTATTAACAGGCGTTAGTTCAAAAAACAAATGATATACCCAGCGCTTCTCCGACCGCCCGCTTAATATCAGTTCTATTGATATAGCCTACAAGTTTTTTTTCTTCATTTACAACAGGCAGTTGGCGGATGCGAAATTCTGACAGCAAGGTAGAAGCTTCCATGATCGAGTCGGTAGACATGACAGTCAAGACTTTCATCGTCATAAATTTTGTAATGGGATTATCTTGAACCTCTTGTATTCTTTTTTCAAAAACATCGGGTGATTCAAATGAAGCAAGATGCTTATCTTCTTCAAGATAATCTGGCACAATGTGCTGGATAAGGTCCCAGCTTGAGATAATGCCGATTACTTTATTATCGCCATTTATTACTACGAGGCCATTTGTTTTTGCGTGAATCATTTTTTCAACCGCTTCTTTAAAAGTAGCGGTTTTGGAAATTGTGGCTACTTGTTTTTGCATGTAGTCTTTTACTATATATTTTTTTTGATTCATATAATTAATAAGTATTAAATAAGTTAAAGAGTGAATTCGACCCTTATTCTCATTGTAGCAGATATTTTATTACATTGTGCATATCTTTGTAGCAAAAAACTGGCTATAAATTTGTAGGCTAAAAAAAGCCTAAATGTATTATGCCAGTTAAGGGAACCGTATGCGATCCGGTTAGGTCTGATACGCATTATTAATGTATGAGAACCAGTCCTAACAGCCCCATAGGGTTTAATCCCTTAATCTGGTCAATTGGTTGGTCAAGATTAAATATTTTTATGTAAAAAACTCTTTTAGAATATTTTTTTCTTTAAATATTTGATTAATCATAGTATATATTTTAAACTTGTCAATAGTTCTGACAAATATATAAATTTGCTCAATGAAGCAAAAATTTTATAAAAAAAATCAGTTGGGTTCTATAAAGCAAACTTCACAGATGATAAAGAATTTATAAGGAAATTAAGCACAGATTCAAAGATTTTCTGTTGGCAGAATCGCGCTTCAAATTCAGCCACTACTTTAGGCAGCTTTTCCAGAGTAACATGATGGTACATTCTTCGAATAAAGGTTCTTAGGTTAGCCCAGATGCCTTCTATCTCAGATGTTAAGGCGAATTCCCATTTCTTATGGATATCTCGCCTATGCTGAAGTGGCCACCACTTCTCACAACCACTATAAATTCCACTGCCATCAGTGAAGAGCCTGCTTTTGGGTTTTACATAATTAAATATTAAATTTATGGCATCTGACTTATCGGGGGCTTTTTTGTGTACCACGATAAGCTTGATGTTTCTTCTTCTAATATCCTTGGCGCCAACCACTACAGCTCCTTTGACAAACATTTCATCCATTTATTTTTTGGATTTCGGATAGCAAATTTTTCTGGCTATGTTTTCTCCAGTCCATGCACGTAATTACGATCGCAGAGCAGGTATGTTGTGGCATAAAAATTGGATAATAAATTTTAGAAATCAATATCGGGGTACCGAGATTTTCCGCCTGAGGCGGATCAGCCTTGGGCTGAGAACTCTCAATATCACGTCCCCCTCCTGCCATAGACTCAATCGGGGTACTGGGAATCGTCACCGCTATATAGCGGGATCCCGCAATCCATAAAATTAAATAAAAAAGAAGCGGGAAACCCAGTCTACTATAATGATCATCGGGGTACCGAGATTTGAACTCGGAATCTCCACGTCCCGAACGTGGCGCCTTAGCCAGTTAGGCCATACCCCGCTAGATGTTTATAAGAATAACAAATATATTATTATCGGCAGAAGAAGAATTACCCATCCCATAAATCTCACAAGCTCTGCAGGAGATTCCTGCGTAATGTAGGATCCTCCTCTCAGGCTCCCCGAAGGCCCCACATACCCACTCTGTATTACTGTAATCCAGATAACCAAGTAACATACTAAAACATAGATTAAGGCATAAAATGCTCCTTCCATTCCTTTAACATATAATGCCAAAATAATATCAAGCACCCCGATAATAAGTGAAATAAGTTTCGATATCATAAGTCAAGAAGTTTATGATTTTTTATTTTTATCCCAATATCAATAACATTATAATAAAATTACAATTTTATCAATTAAAAAGCCGTCCCTTGAAGTTTAAGGGACGGCTCGACACAGATGGTGAGAAATCTCACTTTTTTTGGTTTTTAAGATTTTCCATCTTCTTTTTTACTTTTTTCCAATAGCCAAGCGTTGCCTTCTTTTTTGGTCCAGCAGGCCCGCCATTCCATGTGCGCGCCCATGCCTGGTCGGTTGCGTTTTTCCCCGCATACCTTACGCAGTATCTGCGGCACACCTCGCGGCTTTTTGCCGCATCCCAAACATTTGGAAGATACGGCTCTGGATAGCCGGAGTCGCGCCACGCCGCTTCGGTACATTGGTATGCCCCTCGGCTATTGCCATTATCTCCAATGGCGCTTGAATTATTGTTTGATTCCACTATGCAGATGGCATCAAGAAGCAGTTTTCTGTTTGAGGCAGATGAACGAGACGTTGGAGCTGAAGCAGAAATCACGACGCAAGAAAAGAAGATAAGAAAAATGATTGTAAAAAATTTTGTAAAGATCATGATTTACTCTCCTCTTGATAAGGTTTTTATAACGGAACAAATTACTATAGCACGTTATTTCGGTTCTGTCAATTGTTTTGCATGTTATATTTTGTTACTATTATAATCTTGAGTTTTGTTCTTTAACAAAAAGAGAAAGGAGTATTATGCTGTATAAATTGTTGGCAAAGCCTTTACTTTTTTATCTGTCAAAAAATGATCCGGAAATAGCGCATGAAAAAGCAATGAAGTTTTTAGAGGCACTGCCGGAGAGAAAATTTTTGTTTTCAAGAATTCAGAACTTTACACGTGTTGACAACTTGCGCCTTGAACAAGAGATTTTGGGCATGTATTTTTCCAATCCAATCGGGCTTGCGGCCGGGTTTGATAAAAACGCAGTCGCGCTTCAAGGCTTGGAAGCGCTTGGATTTGGATTTATTGAGACAGGCACAGTAACAAGCCAAGAACAAGCAGGAAACCCTCGGCCGAGAATTTTTCGCCTTCCAAACGATCTGGCGCTGATAAACCGCATGGGATTTAACAATCACGGCGCAGAAGTTATTTCACGGCGCATAGGACATACAAGCCGGTTGAATATCCCTCTTGGCATAAGCATTGGAAAGTCAAAGGTTATCCCTCTTGAAAAAGCTTGCGAGGATTATATTTTTACCCTGCGCAAAGTTATTCCTTTTGCGGATTATATCGCCATCAATGTGAGCTCTCCCAATACGCCGGGGCTTCGCGAACTTCAAGACAAAAAATATCTTGATGAGTTGCTTTACGAGCTTACGCGAGAGGTGCGAGAATACTCGGAACAAAAAAAGAGAAAACTCATTCCGGTGTTTGTAAAAGTCTCACCGGACCTTACGTGGCCGGCGCTTGATGAGCTTTTAAGAGTATGTTCGGACCAGGGAGTGCAGGGGATCATTGCGACAAACACGACGCTTTCTCGAGAAGGTATATCTCAATCTCAAGATGAAATGGGTGGGTTGAGCGGACGCCCGCTTTTTCAAAAGTCTCTTTCTTTTGTGCGGTACATACGCACTTACTTGCCAGGCATCGTTATTATTGGAAGTGGCGGAATAATGAGCGCTGACAATGCTTATCTGATGCTCAAGATGGGCGCTCACCTCATACAGATTTTTACCGGCCTCATTTACAATGGCCCTTTCTTTATCCGAAAGTTGAACAAAGAAATTGTTCAATATATGAAGCGGGATGGAATTCAAACTATCTCCGAAATGCACAAGAAATAAATTCTGTTAAGAGCTCCTAAGATAGGAGCTCTTTTGTAAGAATGTAATATCAATAAAATGAGACGATCGTTCACTTTTATTGATATTGATTTTTTCATTCCTTGATTTTATTTTTATTTTGTGGTAGCTTTATATTTATATTGGCGGACAAAAAGCTCTGTGTTTCGAACAATTAAATCTCTGTCCGCCATTTGAAAATATAAGTTTGTTTTTTAGAGTATTTTTCCAATATTAGAAAGACTAACGCAAGGGTGTTTTTTAAAAACAAGATGCGTGGTGTCTTTTTTGGGCGAGACGACTCACTTTTTGTTTTTAAACAATTGCGAATATGTCTCGCCCTCTTTTTAGAGATTTTTTGTATCATGTCATTCTGAACTTGGTTCAGAATCTAATAATGAGATCCTGAAATGAATTCCATTCTGCATTGCCCCTCGTCTTGTCCTCGATGTCGACTCGGGATGGAGACAAGCTCAGGGTCGAGAGAAGCTCATGGCCGAGGGCAGGATGACAAATGGAAAGGAATTTCTGAAGAGGGAACTAATAACCATATGTTTTTTTTAACAATAAAGAGTTTGTTCCCTCATACAATATGTGATTGACAAATGCTCGGATGTAAATTTTTACAAGAGAGGCGGTGTCAATCATTACCCCATACATAAAACATTGTGTGGGGTTTTTCATTTTTGAAATGTTGACAGCGCAGTTTTTTTTGATTATAGTATAACTATTCTTTTCGAATTTTGCCCTTTAAAATTTTTTGTAAAAGGAGATATGTTATGAATAAGCACGATTTCTTCAAGAAGATGAATGATGATTTTTTGGCATTGACGTACGATGACGTACAGTTGCGCACCGGGCATTCTGAAGTTATGCCCACGAAAGTATGTGTTGAATCAAGGTTTTCAAGAAATGTTCCCCTAAAAATTCCCATTGCCAGCGCCGCCATGGATACTGTGACAGAATACGAGATGGCGATTGAAATCGCGCTTTTAGGCGGAATTGGAATTATCCACAGAAACCTCTCGCCCAAAGAACAGGCAGCTCAAGTTGCAAAAGTCAAATTTCACATGAATGGCTTGATTGAAAAGCCGATTTTTGTAAATGAGAGCCAGACCGTTGAATCTATAGTGGCAAAGTCAGAGGAAAAGGGAAGGCACTTTCATTCTTTCCCGGTTGTTGATAAAAGTGAAAAAGTCGTGGGAGTCCTCACAAGCACAAATTTTCAGTTCTGCCGAGACAGAACGCTTACCGCAAAAAAAGTAATGACGCAAGATCCCATCACCGCAAAAGCCGGCACATCGCTTGAAGCTGCCTATGAACTTATGGAAGCAAATAAAATTAAAGTGCTTCCAATAGTGGATAATGACGGCAAGCTTGCCGGGTTGTATGTTTTTAGCGATGTCATGAGAATTATTTCCGGAAGTTCTAATGTCAACAATCTTGATAAGAGAGGACAGCTAAGAGTTGGCGCCGCTATTGGAGTGGGTAAAAGCGCTTTTGAGCGCCTTGAGCTTTTAGTAAATGAGCGAGTTGATGTAGTTGTTATCGATACGGCGCACGCGGATTCAAGGCCTGTCATTGATACTCTTGCTGAAATAAAAAAGCACTATGGCGAGCTTGATGTTGTTGTTGGGAATATTTCGGAGCCTGACTCGGCAAAGAGGCTTATTGATGCCGGAGCCGATGGCATTAAGGTCGGCCAGGGTCCCGGAGCGAGCTGTACAACTCGAGTTGTCGCGGGTACCGGGTGTCCGCAACTCACGGCAATATATAATTGCGCGCAAATCGCGCAGAGCCATGGAGTGCCAATATGCGCGGACGGCGGGATACGATTCCCCGGGTATATTCCCAAGGCGATTGGAGCCGGAGCCCACTCGGTTATGATGGGAAACAGACTTGCGGGAACGAAGGAAGCTCCCGGCCACGTCGTGCTCTATAAAAATAGGCAATGGAAAAAGTATCGCGGTATGGGTTCGCTTGGAGCAATGCACGCGCACAAAGCGTCACGCGAAAGGTATTTCCAAAACGATACCGGAAAAAATCATCTTATTCCTGAAGGCATAGAAGGCCTTGTGCCGTTTAAGGGCGAGCTCGAAGGAGTTATTAATCAATTTGTCGGAGGACTTCGAAGCGGCATGGGAGGAGTAGGAGCCGCTACTATTGACGAGCTTAGAGAGAAGGCGCAATTTTGGCGGATTTCACCTGCCGGTGTAGAAGAATCCCATCCGCACGACATGGAAATCACCGAAGAAGCGCCAAATTATCAGCCTGAAGAAATGTAAATATTTATTTTTTTCTCATTTTAAAGACCGCACCTCTCAAGATTTATTTGGGAGGAAAAACCCCGTGGAAATATCCATGGGGTTTTAATTATGAATTTTATAATTACGTCCCCAGACCATCCGATAACTAACCAAATGATTTAAGATTGTCATTTCCCCGAAGCTTCGGGGGGATCCAGTAAATTAGCCATTTTATTTTTTTCTGGATTCCGCATCAAGTGCGGAATGACAGTTGTCGGACAGTCTGGTTGGGAGGAGTTATATTAATACACAACAACAGCTTTATTTCCTAACAATGCCCAGTCTTTTAAAAATTCTTTTTTTGTCATTGTTATTGTGCCATATATTGGATCACGAAAAATAATATATTTTGGATTGCTTACTGTTCCGCTAAAGCCAATGACTACACGAGTATGTTCGCCATATATGGCCTTGATGAATTTTCCTTCTTTTGTTTTCCAAGAAATATCTTTTCCCGAAGCAAGCGTTCCCCATACAATCACGGGGTGCTTTTCGGCGACTTCCGTGAGAATATTAGAAAGGCTGCCGTTTTTTAAGGCTTTTGATTTTCTAAATTTTGAGGCAATATCCGCGATAGGTTGCTCGTATACTCCATAGCCCTGGTTGGGAATGTTCCCGTTAATATTTCCCACAAAGCCTAAGTCAGGGTCGCCCCAAATATTATCTTTACTTCTTGGAAGCTTGGTGTCATACGCAAGCTCTGCCAAAAGCTCGGATTCAGAAATTTTTACTCCGTAGAAGTTCAATGCCATTTTGAGAGCCGCAATTTCGCATGAGAGCGCGTGCTCCTGCCTATGGTAGGGGACATTGAGCTTCACTGTAATTTTTTTTTCAGGAATCTTGAAAAACGTATTTTTTACAGCATACAAAACATATTTTGTTGATCTTTGCGCCTTTGGGCTGTGAATATAAAAAAACATTCCAAAGCTTACAGCTATGAGAATTATTATGAGCGCGGAATGATGCGGTTTTATTTTTTTTCGAAATATCATATAGGTATCATAGCACATAAAAAAAAGAGCTGAAATATTTCAGCTCTTTATGTTTTACGAACACACTTTGCAAATGAATTTTTGGAATTCAGGATTTTTTGATTCGCTCGTGTTGTGTATGTAAAAAATTTGATCAGGATCAATAAAATTTTGAATGGAAATTTCACTTCCCGAAAATCCCATAACAGAAATGTGTTCAAGCCTTTGTTTTAACCTTTTTGCATCTTCAAGCAATTCCGCGATATACTTTATGATAAGCTTGTTAATAATATGGAATAGAGCTTTTTTTTCTGTTTCAAGCCGCGAATAATTATTCCCTTGAATATCAATAAGTGGTATATCATCTTTCCAAACAATAATCCTTTGATTTTCCAATCCGGTATGAGCTATAAAGAACATGAATTGTTTTTTTATGTTTTTTTCGGGAATATGGACAAGAAAAAATCCCCCAAATTCCACTAGAAATTTTTTTTGTACCAACTTTGCGTGAAACTCTATTTTCATACCACCTCCTGATTGTAAAAAGAACATGCGAATACTATACTCTATATCATATAACGTTGCCCGTGTCAACATAATTTTAATAATAAAAAAGCTCCAAACATTGGAGTTTTTTTCTTGAGAATCTAAGTTTTGATTTTATATTATCAATTTTAAATAAATTTGTAAATAAAATTAAAAAGTGCGTTTATATATCCAAGTTCTTAACGCCTTTGGCGTGAGTTTGTATAAAATTTCTCCTTGGCTCTACTTCGGAGCCCATGAGTATATCAAAAATTTCATTTGCCTTTTCGGCATCGTCAACCGCCACCTGTTTCATAAAGCGGAATTGAGGATCCATGGTTGTTTCCCACAGCTGCTGCGGGTTCATTTCTCCTAAGCCTTTGTATCTTTGGATATCAAGTTTTGCCTCTTCGCCACCTTCTGATTCTGTTTCCGCCCGTCGTTCGAGACCCTGAGGGGTCCTCAGACCCTGAACGGGAGGCGGACCAGCCTTGGGCTGGTTTGATTTTTTGTTTCCTTGATTTCTTGTTTCCTGCCTTTTTTCTTTTATGGCGAGAATTTCCTTCTTTGCTTTTTCAAGCTCCGCGTCATTGTAGGCATATCGGAATTCTTTTCCAAAAGAAACTTTATAGAGCGGCGGTTGGGCTATGTAGATATGCCCTTTATAGATAAGGTCAGGGAAGTAGCGGAAAAAGAGGGTGAGCAAGAGCGTGCGGATATGCGAGCCGTCAACATCAGCATCAGTCATAATAACTATTTTGTCGTATCGCAGATCATTAATATTAAATTGCTCTCCGACATTTGTGCCAAGTGCAATAATGAGTGACTTTATTTCGTTGTTGGCAAGCATCTTGTCGAGCCGGGCTTTTTCCACGTTTAAAATTTTCCCCCGCAATGGAAGTATTGCCTGAAATTCCCTATTTCTTCCCTGCTTTGCGGAGCCTCCGGCAGAGTCTCCCTCAACCAAAAAGAGTTCGCTTGCTTTTGGATCTTTCGTTGAGCAGTCTGCCAGCTTTCCCGGAAGCGCGAATCCTTCCAACGCGCCTTTTCGCAAGACGCTCTCTCTCGCCGATCTCGCGGCAATACGGGCGCGCGCAGCAAGAAAACACTTTGAAATAATTTTTTCTGCATCTTTGGGGTGCTCTTCAAGAAATGCCATGAAAGCCGCTGAAAAAACCGTTTCAACTGCTCCTTTTACTTCTACGTTTCCAAGCTTTGCCTTGGTCTGGCCTTCAAACTGAGGGTTGATAACTTTTACGCTGATAACAGCAGTAAGTCCCTCGCGCACGTCGTCGCCGGTAAGGCCACCGTCTTTTTCTTTAATGAGATTTTGTTTTTTGGCATAGCTGTTTATGGTTCTGGTAAGAGCGCTTTTAAATCCTGCCAGATGCATTCCGCCTTCCAAGTTGAAGATGTTATTTGCGAAGCAAAAAAGAGTTTCCTTAAATTCGCTTGAGTATTGGAGCGATATTTCAACTTTTACATGGTCTTCTTCCTTATTGATGTAGAAAATATTTTCGTTAATCGGCTCATGTTTCGCGTTGAGGTGCCTCACGTATGATTTTATTCCTCCTTCAAAATAAAAAGTATAATCTGATTTTTTCTTGGAGTCCCTGTAGTCTTGCACGATAATCGTAACGCCTTTTGTGAGATACGCTTGCTGGCGCAGGTGGTTGAGAATAGTCTCAAGGTTAAAATCTAGAACAGTGAATACTTGTGTGTCCGGCTTGAATGTTATGGTTGTGCCTGTTCCTTGCGCCTTTCCAATAGCTTTTACGTTTTTTTGCGGATTGCCTCGTTTGTATTCCTGCAGCCACAGCTTACCCTCTCTTTTTACCTCCGCTTTGAGATATTCCGAGAGCGCGTTGACAACCGAAACTCCTACTCCATGCAGTCCGCCAGATACCTTGTACCCGCCATCGCCGAATTTTGCTCCGGCATGAAGCTTGGTAAGCACCACCTCAAGAGCGGATTTTTTTACTTTTGGATGGATATCTACTGGTATGCCGCGTCCGTTGTCTTCCACTGATACCATTCCGTCTGGGAGAAGCGTAACAACTATTCTATCGCATTTTTCCGCCATGGCTTCGTCAATGGAGTTATCAACCACTTCCCAAACAAGGTGATGCAGGCCCTCTGTCGCGGTATTTCCAATATACATGCCCGGGCGTTTTCGCACCGGCTCAAGCCCCTCTAAAACGGTAATGTGTTTTGAAGTATATTCTTGGCTTTGAGGTTTTTGCTGTTTTGGCATAGGTAAAAATTAACACCCTTCAACTTCGCCCTCCCATTCGGCTTCGATCCTTCGACCTTGTCTCTCGATGTCGACTCGAGATAGAGACAAGCTCAGGATGAAAGGGCTCATGGCCGAGAAGTCGGTTACACTCGAGGACTTCGTTCAGGGTTCCCTTTTCGCTTTAATCCCCGCAGCAGAGCTGTGGGGTATTCAGCGGAGGGAAATAAAACCAATAAAATTTCGATTTTTAGCTCGAAACTCTCATAAGTATAATAGCATATACTAGGCTTGTTTTCAAATTTTTATTCCCCTCCGCTGAATACTCCCGATAGCTATCGGGAGATGAAAATATGAGGGAATCCCCCGAATTCGCCAGCTGGCGGAGAAGTGGGATAGGTTAGCTACGGGGAATGAAGATTAATTTTAGATACCCCATAGCTTTGCTAGGGGTTACAAATGTGTTTCATACATAAAATTTTATAGCGCAATTTTTAGAATTGTTTTTAAAATCGTTGATTTTATGGTATAATTTAAAATATCGAAAAAACATCTTTTATGGGTTCAATTCAAAATTTTGAAATCAGCAACGCCAAGCTCAAGTTTGGGCTTTGGTATATACGCCACAAAATACTGTTGAGAAAATTATTAATTTATTTTCTTATTTTTTCCAGCATATTTTTTTATTCATATACGATTTGGAAAATAGTAGATCTCTATATTATACATGCGGGGGAGAGCAGCACAATCATCGAACAATTTATTGGAAACAGCGACAGTAGCCTGACACAAAATAGGATTAAGGTTGAAGATCTTCGTGTGGAAGAAATTAAAATTTTGTCTTCATCTGGTGGCAGAAAAGATATTATTGCTACTGTTTCAAATCCGAATCAAAATTACGCAGCGCGCCATGTCGCGTATGACTTTATCTCCGGAGATAAAGTCATATTTCAGGATGAATCATTTGTATGGCCCGGCGATGAAAAAATATTCGCGGCTCTTGGCATTGAAGATTCCGCAATCAGTAATAGCCAGGTACAACTTCAGATTCGTGAAATTTCATGGGAGAGGTATCAGAATTTTCAGGATGTGCTCGCGCAGAAGGCGAATATTGCCGTGAGCGGAGTTGAGTATATTCCCGCGAACAGAATCGCTGGAGCTGCGGGGTTTACTGGCATCGTAAAATTTACCGTGACAAACAGATCCATCTATAATTATTACGATCCCGGATTTTATGTTGTTCTTTTGAATGGAAGCGATATAGTAGGCGTTAATTTTACGCAGATAAATATATTACGAAGCTTAGAAAGTGTGCCGATGCAGGTGAATGTGCTTTCTCCCGTTTCCAATGTGACAAGCGAAAAAATTATTCCCGAAATAAATATCTTAGACGAAAAATCATTTTTTATTGATGAAGTTGAAAAAAGCGAGTTGAAGTAATAAAACATTTAGGCTTATACGTCCTATAAGTCATATGGGTCTTATACGGGTTATAGGAACTATTTTTAAAGGAGAGAAGATGGCAATATCTTCTCTCTGGCGCGGGAGATCGCAACCTCTTGACAGAGGTTTTTTATATGATATACTCGAATTAGCACTCTATGCTTTTGAGTGCCAATAACTACGAATTATGGATGCTCGAAAAGAACATCTTCTCAATACTATTATAGAAGAATATATCAAGACTTCGGAGCCCGTGGGATCGAAGCGCATTGCCGTGTCCAGCCGCTTTGAGGTAAGCCCCGCGACCATCAGAAATGAAATGGTTGAGCTTGAAAAAATGGGGTTTATCACGCATCCGCATACGTCCGCGGGAAGAATTCCCACCGAAAAAGGCTATAAATATTATATTCAAAACTCCTTAAAGGAAAAGGACCTTACCATGCGAGAAAAGGATCTTCTTAAGCATGCGGCGCAGGAGGAGCCAGCAAGAAAAATAAAAAGCCTTGCCAAGGGGATCGCGGAGGTATCCCATATGGGAGTTTTTGTCGCGTTTGCCGAAAATAATTTTTATTACACGGGGATTTCCAATCTCTTTTCGCATCCGGAGTTCTACAGCCACGAGAGTGTTTCTTCCATGTCGGAGATTATTGACAGGCTTGACGACGTTATTTATAAAATTTTTGACACTATAGGCGATGACGTGGAGATTCTTTTGGGAAGGGAAAACCCTTTCGGGCAGGACTGCGCGTGCATTATTGCAAAGTTTAAAGACAAAGAAACCGAAAATGGGATGTTTGGAGTTTTAGGCCCGGTACGGATGGATTTTCAGAAAAATTATTCCGTTGTCCAGTTCGCGAAAAAATTAATTCTTGAATAATTTTATGGCAGACGAAGTAAAAAATATGGGTGAAGATATTCAGGATACAAGCCCGCACGATGCCCAGATAGCGGAGCTTCAAAAAAAAGCGCAGGAATATCTTGATGGATGGAAGCGCGCCAAGGCGGATTATATTAATTATAAAAAAGAAGTTGAAGCTCGAGAGCGCGAGATGGCGGATTTCGCGGTTGCCGCCGTGGCAACAAGGCTTATTCCCATTGCCGACAATTTGCACGAGGCATTTAAACACGTGCCTCAAGATTTGAAGAATTCGGAATGGATTCGGGGTATGGAACAAATTAATAAACAAATAGAAGATATTTTGTCGGGGCTGGGGCTTAAGCGCATTAAAACCGTTGGAGAAAAATATGATCCGAATCTTCACGAAGCGCTGGCAATGGAAGCAAGAGAAGGCTTTAACTCGGATATTATTTTTGAGGAAATTAAATCGGGCTATACGTTGCATGGAAAGACAATGATTGCGGCAAAAGTAAGGGTGGCGAAATAAAATTTCGCTCGTACGCGAGGGTTGCCCCGCCTATTGAGTCTTGATTCAATGGGCGGGGGAGCTCTTTACATAAAAAAAGACCCAAGCTTTGTAGCTTGGGCCATAAGGAGTTAGTCAATTTGGGTTTCACGCAGCATTTTTGCGCATTCTTCGGGAGATGTCGGGTTGACATAGAGGGCGGTCGCGAGCTCAAAGCCCGCGATCATAGTGAGTCTTGGCATAATGCGGTAGCGCCAGCAGAAAAATTCATTGCAGTCATGAAGTTTTTTTGGCGGAGCCTCTTCAATGAAAGTGTTAAATGGAGGCATATAGCCGAAGAGTTTCTTGAGCTTGCGAAATGCTATCCCTATAATGTCCGCGAGAAGATCGAAATCGGCTTCTGAATCGCAGAAGTTTGCCTTTGGAGTAATAGGCAGTATGCACATTTCAAATGGAAATTTCGCTTCGTATGGCGTGATGCAGATGAAATACGAGTTTTGGCAGATTACTCTTTTTTGCATGCAGGCGTATTCAAGCATAGCAGTAAAAATAGATCTTCCATTTTCAATAAAATATTCTTCGGTGTCATGCAGGCGACTGCGCAGTTTTTGGGGAATTTGAGGCAGTCCGACAATCTGCGAGTGCGGATGGGGCAGGCTTGCGCCGGCTTCGGGGCCATGATTTTTAAAGACTTGAATGTTGCGGATTTTTGGATCGCAATAGAGATCTGTAATGCGCACGTTGCACACATGAAGAATCTGGAGAAGATCATCTGTCGCTAGATCGGCGTAATCCGCCGTATGGTTCGGGGTCTCAATAAGCACTTCATGCGCTCCATGAGCATCGGGAATAGATGAGGCTGTCAGGTGCGGATGATTAAAGCCCGTTGTCGTTCCTTCGATTTTAAATGTCGGATATTTGTTTGGCACAACACGAAGCCTCCAGCCCTTTTCTCCCGCGATTGCGTGGATTTCCGGATCGGGAGTAAGGTGTTCATTGCCAGGACAAAAAGGACAAATTTTCGGGCCTCCGCCAGTTTTGAATTGATCGGGACGCTTTCCTCGCCCAGTCGCGACAATAATGGAATTGTGCGTGAGGCGCGTTGATCTAATCTCGGAAGATGGCAATTCTGTCGACATTATTAACCTCCTTAACACATTTTTTATTTGTAAAGAACATTAACTATAATTTATATAAGTTTTAAACCGTATTGTCAATATTAGGACTATGCAATAGAGAGTCATTTCCCCTCCTCCCTGTCATTCGACAGGGCAAGCATGAGGAGGGGCTAGGGGAGGTCATAGAAGCGTTTAATTATCGCAAACGTTTCTCAGACCCCCTCCATCTCCCCCTCACGAGGGGGAGAGTCAAGCAAGTAAGTCCTGAAATTAATAAATATATAATCAATAATTAATCTTACAACTATGTCAAAGATATTGGGAATAGACTTAGGTATCCCACACCAATTTCGTATGAGACGAAAATTGTAACGAATTTTATTCCTCGGAATCGCCTTCGGCTCACCTTGTATAATATTCAACTTTTTCAAAAAAATTGGTGAGGGGCGAGAATAAAAATTTACACACTTTAATTAATATTTAATTATTTCATATATGTCAAAGATATTGGGTATAGATTTAGGCACAACTAATTCATGCATGGCGATCATTGAAGGCGGCGTGCCAAAAGTCTTGGAAAATAAAGAAGGCGCGCGCACTACACCCTCCATGGTCGCGGTAACGCGCTCGGGCGAGCGACTTGTCGGCCAGCTTGCGAAACGACAGGGAGTTACCAATCCCGAAAATACTTTGTTTTCGATTAAGCGCTTGATTGGCCGGCGTTGGGACGATCCCGAGGTCCAGCGCGATCTTAAGGTTATGCCCTATAAAATAGTACAGTCGGGACAGGGGGTAAAAATTCTTCTCGGCGGAAAAGAATACACTCCGCAGGAGATTTCTGCCATGATTTTGCAAAAATTAAAAACAGACGCGGAAGAAAAGCTCGGTGAAAAAATTACCGAAGCGGTTATTACCGTGCCCGCGTATTTTGACGACTCGCAGAGGCAGGCGACAAAAGACGCTGGTGAGATAGCAGGGCTCAAAGTGTTAAGAATCATCAATGAGCCCACGGCCGCGGCTCTTGCGTACGGATACGAAAAGAAAAAAGGCCAGCAAATTGCTGTGTATGACTTGGGCGGAGGAACATTTGATATTTCCATTCTGGATGTTTCACACGATTTGGTAGAAGTAAAAGCCACAAATGGCGACACGCATCTTGGAGGCGATGATTTTGACCGAGTGCTTATTGACTGGATAATTTCTGAATTTAAAAAAGACAGCGGGATAGATTTGTCGCGCGATCCGCTCGCGCTTCAGAGGATAAAAGAAGCGGCGGAAAAGGCAAAGATAGAGCTCTCTACCGCGCAAGAGACCGAAGTAAACCAGCCGTTTATAACATCTGACTCTTCCGGCCCAAAACATTTATTGATAAAAATGACCCGCGCGAAGCTTGAGGAACTCGTATACAAGCTTGTGGAAGAAACTATGGAGCCGTGCAAGAAGGCGCTTGCGGACGCGAAAGTGTCCGTTAAAGATATTCAAGAAGTTCTTTTGGTTGGCGGTATGACTCGAATGCCTTTGGTGCAAAAAAAAGTGGAAGAATTTTTTGGAAAAAAGCCGAACATTTCGGTAAACCCCGATGAGGTTGTCGCGGTAGGCGCTGCCGTTCAGGCGGGAGTATTGCAAGGCGACGTGAAAGATATTTTACTTTTGGATGTGTCTCCGCTCACGCTTGGCATTGAAACCTTGGGAGGCGTTGCCACCCCGCTCATAAGCCGAAACACCACCATTCCAACCTCAAAGTCGCAGGTGTTTTCTACTGCGGCAGACAGCCAGACATCGGTTGAGATTCATATTGTCCAGGGCGAGCGCTCGCTTGCTTCCGACAATAAAACCCTCGGGCGATTTATTTTGGACGGCATACCGCCCGCGCCTCGCGGAATGCCGCAAGTTGAGGTTACGTTTGATATTGACGCCAATGGAATTCTTAATGTGACGGCAAAAGATAAAGGAACCGGCAAACAGCAAAAAATAACCATTACAGCGTCGTCTGGCCTTTCCAAAGATGAAATTGAAAAAATGAAAAAGGAGGCAGAGATGCACGCGGGCGAAGATGCTAAAAAGAAAGATTTGATTGAAGCGCGAAACATCGCCGATACGCTCGTATATACAACTGAAAAAGCTCTTCGTGATGCTGGAGCAAAGGTGCCGGAGGCAGATAAAAAAGAAATTGAGGCAAAAATTGAAGAATTGAAAAAAGTAAAAGACACGGATAGCCTTGATGAGATAAAAAAGAAAACCCAAGAGCTAAGCCAAGTCGCGCAAAAAATCGGACAAGCGATGTATGGTTCCTCTTCCGCTAAAGCTACGGAGGACAAGCAAGAGCCTCCGAAGGATGAGAAGAAAGACGACCCTTCGACAGGCTCAGGGCCTAACGGTAAAGAAAAACCAATTGAAGGGGAGTTTAAAGAGAAGAAGTAAATCGAGTTTTTAGGTGTTAGCTTATAGGTTATAGGTTCTTGCACATTTTCCCTCCTCGTGAGGAGGGGTTTTGGGGGAGGTCTAAGTAAAATTTCCTCCCCTCTTAATTAATGCTCGGCCTTCGTAGCAACTGCGGCGAAGTAGGCTAGGGGGAGGCGAGGAGGGGTTATAGATGTCAGGGTATGAAATTGAAAATTACGAATTACGAATTGCATATTAGGAGTAAGCCCTCTAATTTTCCTCCCTCTCCCCAAGGGGAGAGGGCTGGGGTGAGGGGGCGGGTAGATAAATTTCTCATATCTAATTTCCAGACAGAAAATAATTCATTTTTGGATCACTTAATTTAATCACATGTCAAATCAAAATCCGCAGAATCAGATACAAATAAAAGCCAACGACGAAGTTATAAAAGGCGTATACGCGACACTCGCGCAGTTCGCTCATTCGCGAGAGGAGTTTATTTTGGATTTTATGGCGACCTTTCCGCCGCAGCCGCAAGTAGTTTCGCGAATCATCATCAGCCCCTCGCACGCCAAGCGCATGGTCAAGGCGCTTGCCGAAAATATCAAGCGATTTGAAGAGCAATATGGTACAATAAACGAAGGCGAAAATCCAAGCAAGGATGGGATTGGGTTTAAAGTGGCGTAAACAGTAAGGTAAGTATTATATAAATATCAATTTATTTTATCTTCAATATTTATTTTGTCATCCCCCCGAAAGCGGGGATCCAGAAGACTATTAGTAGTAATGCGTTTTCGGTTAAGGATCAACAAATAATTAGAAAATAAATATGAAAATTTTTAAAAATGGACTTTTAATTTCTTTGCTTATTGCAATATTAGCCCTTATTAATATTTTTGTAGAAATAAAAAGGGAAAAATATCAGTCACAAATTAACCAAGAAAATAAAGAGATTAATGAAAGTTTTTCAAATATTATATATAATAGTGCTTCTTCTGCTTCCGATGGAACGGCTGCTACTTTCAATTTGGTAGCTTTAGTGGGTTGCAGATCAAATTTATGGGAAAAATGCGATGACATTGGTCTCAGTAAAGATGTTGAAAATACAAAGAAAGCGTTTGATGATAAAGTAATAGAAGGAAATAAAAAATTTATTTTATTCATAGATGAAAAAATTAAAAAAGAAGAGAAAATAAATTTATTTCAAAAAAATGTGGATATATGGAAATCTATCTTTAATTGGTTGAGTTTTATTATTGCTTTATTAGGCATTATATTATTGTTTATTAAAAAACAAGGTAACAATTAAATTAATAATATGAAAAAATTAGTCGTAAGAATATTCGCCGAATCGCCAGTAGATGATAAATTTATAGGTTTTTTTGGTATAGATGAAATCATGTTAAGTAAAGAGAAAATTATTTTTGATAAATTGTCAAATGATTTAGAAGATAAACAATTTAATAGCAAAGAAGAAGCTCTAAAAAATGCTAAGCACGAAGCAATTATTGTATTAAAGGAAAATTATCCGAATTTTTCCTTAGATAATATTAATGTTAAATATTTATAATCAAGTCTGAGTTTTTTATTAGTAGTCTGGTTAAGTGTAAAAATATTTGTCATCCCCGCGGAAGCGGGGATCCAAATGCATTAAGAAAATGGATTCCCGTTTACACGGGAATGACATATAATAGTTGTATGAATCAGTATTATATTTATATTCTCGCTAGCAAGAAAAATGGTACATTATATATCGGAGTGACGACTAATCTTGTAAAAAGAATTTGGGAACATAAGAATGATTTAGTAGAAGGTTTTACAAAAAAATATAAGGTACACGATTTGGTATATTTTGAAGCAACTGATACTATAAACTCCGCGATTGAAAGAGAAAAACAGATGAAAAAATGGAATAGACAATGGAAAATTGAGTTGATAAAAAAAATGAATCCGGAATGGAAAGATTTGTATAATAAAATTATTTAACTATGTCATCCTCGCCCCGTATCAATGTACGGGGTAAACTCCAGCGGGGATCCATAA
>CAYJWS010000003.1:0-43715 GCA_964373925.1 uncultured Gammaproteobacteria bacterium | reverse complement strand
TTTATTTCAAAAATAATAACTAATTAGCAACAAGTTACCTACCTTTATACCCATTCTGAGGCCGCCGCCTTTCGATAAGCTCAAGGCGACCTGAAGATATTGAATGGTCGAAGAATCTAGTATTCTAACGAAATGAATTCTTGAGATTCTTCACCATGGGTTCAGAATGACAGCTGTCGGGCAGTCTGATTTTTTTTATTAGCGAAACATTTTTTCTAAAAAATACAATATGCCAAAAAGCTTTACATCTACCTTTACGTTATCCGGCATATGCTCTAAAAAACTTTCTAGTTTCTCAAGTGGTATGCGCACTACCTCCAAATCCTCGGCATCTTCCAGCACAGGCTCTGAAACCTTTTGAGCGTCTGGAGCAATAAAATACACTATCTCATCGGCAAGAAGGCCGCTATTAAAAAAACCGCATACTACTCGCACGATATGTTCCGACTGAAACCCAGTCTCCTCAAGCATCTCGCGCCGAGCCGCTTCTTCTTCACTTTCTCCTCGCACATCCATAAGGCCCGCGCATGCTTCAATAACATACGACTGTATCGGAACGCGGTATATTTTTACCAAAACTACTTCCTTTTTTGGAGTCACGGGAACTATCGCAACTATCCTGCCATGCGTTTTTCGTTTTACCATCTCCCAAACAATGGGCTTGCCGGACTTGGCTTTTACATGGCGCAAAATCATCTGTGTATATTTTCCGTCAAAAACGACTTCATCCTTTATGTGAGACAGGGGCATAATAATTTCTCCATGAATTAGGCTATATAAAGAATTGTAATATAATTTTATGAAAAAAAGAAATTGACTTTTCTTAGATTATATGATAGCTTTGATAGTTATGGAATACGAACTGCGATCACAAATATTTAGAAAACTTTTCCCCCAAGCCCCGCGATACCGCCTTGACCAGATGCACGCGGCGCAATTTACGCGCGGATGGACGGGCTGGGACGATGCTACTATGTTTTCAAAGGAAATGCGAGACGTACTCTCTCAAGATATCCCATGGGTTTCCTATACTACCTCTAAAATTTTAGAAAGCAAAAAGAAGGATACCTATAAGGCGCTTCTTGAGCTTTTTGACGGAAAAAAAATAGAAACGGTGCTCATGTTAAATAGAAAAAACAACTGGACGATATGCGTATCGTCGCAGGTTGGATGCGCCATGCGGTGCGGGTTTTGCGCTACCGGAAAAATGGGATTTACGCGCAATATGACATCCGATGAAATAGTGGACCAATATCGGTTTTGGATGAATTTTCTCTGCGATCATCCGGGACTTGACCAAAAAATATCCAATATTGTTTTTATGGGCATGGGAGAGCCGCTGGCAAACTATGAGAATGTAAAATCCGCCATACACGCCCTTCTCAAGTATGCCGTTATCGGCGAGACGCACATCACGGTTTCCACTGTGGGGGTTCTGCCTGTTATGGAGAAAATTCTCCAAGACAAAGATTGGCCGCGCGTTCGCTTGGCCGTGTCGCTTCACAGCGCCGATTCCGTTATCAGAAAAAATATCGTTCCGACTTCTTTTGAGGATTTTTTGCCAAAGCTGGCGCAGTGGTCCAAGCGCTATTTAAAAAAATTCGGCAATCGATCGCATCACCTCACCTACGAATATGTCATGCTCGCGGGCGTAAATGACTCGCTTGTAGACGCGAAAAAGCTCGCGAACTTCGTTACCACCACTGGAAAAATAAAGGTAAATCTGATACCGTATAATTTTACTGACTCGGAGTTCCAAAAAACGCCGGATGGGCAGACGCAAAAATTCTTAGAATACCTCCACAAGCATACGGTTATTGCCACAACCCGAAGAACCATGGGAGAAGATATAGCGGCCGCCTGCGGACAACTCATTGTAGCGGATAAAGCGAAAAAAAATTAACTATGTAATAGAAAAGATTCCTGAAAATTCAATTCTTCAAGAATTTTTTTATCCACAAAACACCATATTACTGCCACGCGCCCAAAATCGCCCCCATAATAAGAAGCAATGCTAAAAAGAATCCGGAATTTATTAAAAAAAACTTTTTTGGTCTAACGTCAAACATGGCATTTGTGAGCCCCACCGTTCCCACAAACCCAAGCCACGCCCAAAACGCGCCTTGAAGTCCTCCGACCGCATCTTTAGCTCCCGCGTACGCAAGAAAATGCTTTAAAACATATGCCATAACAAGCGCCCCGATAAAACTTACCAAATACCCCGGCATTGCCTTTTTTTTCATCTCTTTCGTTGCCTCCGGACTCATATCCGCCATGCCAATTATTTTCATCCATGCCCTTCCAAAAAGCATGGGTGAATACCACAACATTCCCAAAATTTGGCTTGCTACGCCGCACACAAGCACCGCCCAATAGTTAACGACGACTTCGTTCATATTTTTATTGTTATGTATTAGAACCCGTCTCAAAAAAATAATGTAACTGTCATTCCGGCCCCCCGAAAGCTTTCGGGGAATCCATATTAAGAATCATGGATCCCCGCTGGAGTTTACCCCGTACATTGATACGGGGCGAGGATGACAAAATGATAAATAATACTTTTGAGATAGGTTCTATTTTTTTATGATGAAAATTTCGCGATAAGGGAAAAAGAACACTCGCATGGCGCCTTATGGCACACATGGCAATTTTTATAAAACATCTTTGATAGCCCATTCGCCATATCAATATTCGCGGAATTGGCAACGCCGAAAATGCATGAAACAAAATCCGCAAGCTCATTTTGCAAATCCACAAACTGCTTATGTTTGTGCTCGCCCAAAAAACACAGCACCGCTTCGCTCAACTCTCCCATCTCCTCCGCCAAATGCACACCGGCGTCGGAGAGCGTGCGGGAAGAGGGCGGATAGATGCGAGAAAACATTTCTTGGAATTGAGAAAGTGTTTTTGGGCGCATTGAATTTTTTCGTATAATCTTCACGCGTTGTTTTGGTTTTATTTTCTTACATGCGCAGGGCAAGGCGCCGCAATATGAGCATTGCATGGGAAAACGCCTCCATACCGCGTCTTCAACAATAATATGAAGCCTATTTGCCACGGACATAAGCCATGAAAAAGCAATCAGAAGGTTGAGCTCGAGTTTTTTCCTGTTATTTTTTCGTATGCCTTTGAGCGCGCGCATGGTAAATCGCTCTTGATGCGAAAGCAGATCCCACAAAGAAAAAAGCCTATCATCGGGCAGGCTATAGACGCTTTCTATAAATTTTTGGAAGTCTAGAAGAGAATGTTTTTTTAGGAATTGCGCCATAAAACCATCGTAAATACATTTTTATTATATCACAACATCCGCTACACCGCTATTAAGTACAGCCCAAAAAAGTAAAGGCAAATGCTTGAAAATTTCCCTGTTTCGCGCGTACGCGCAATATTCCCTCCGAAAGCGCCGAGCTTGTGAGCAGGTTGTATGAACCGGATTTTATTATTTTCACTTCGCCCTTTTCTGACACGTCTCGCCCTCGATTTCCGCCTGTGAGTATTTCGCCGTTAAATTCAATTTCTACGGACGCTTGTGCGCCTTGCGCCGCCATCACAAGATTCACCTCTGTCGCGTGAAAATGCACAATAAGCTCCGCGCCGGCTTCTTGCGATTCAATATATTCTTGCTCTGCCAAGAATTTTCCTGAAAGCGCAAGCGAGCTATCTTTCATCACGCCGCTTTCCTGATACTGAAAAACTTCGTCTTTTCTATATCCGCCATGGCTGCCTATGGCGCCTTGCTTGTGTCCGCAAAACAACTTCGGCGTCGGCTCAAAGCATACGGGTGTGTGCGTATGAATTTTTTTCATAGTTTTTGCATATTAATAATAAATAATTGCGAGTCTTCTACGCGTTATTTCCCGCGATATATCCTGTGGTCCAGCAGAGCTGAAGCGAGTATCCGCCTGACGGGCGGGCGATGTGCAAAAGATCACCGACAATAAAAAGATTATGATGCGGGCGCGAGCGCATGGTTTTCATGTCTATTTCTTTTATATCCACGCCGCCGTCCGCGACCACGGCGCGATCATAGCCCATCAGATCGGCAATGGTTACAGGCAAAGCCTTGAGTGTCTGGACGATCTTTTTTCGCTGAGCTTTGGTAACACTGTGCACTTTAGTATCTTTAAAAACTCCGCCCATAAGAGAAAAAATCTCTTGCGCCATTCCGGGCGGCGCTATAAGCTTAAAAATATTTTTTAAAGTCTTGTTTTTATTCTCGTCAAAAATCCCAATAAGCCTGCGCTCAAGCGCCCCCTCATCTTCAAGTGGACACGCGTCAATTTTTGCCGTTACCTCTCCCTCGTGCAAAAGATCGCCTACGGCGGACGCGCAATTTAAAATCATAGGACCGGACAGGCCGAAATGCGCAAATAAAATTTTCCCCGCTCGCGAGAATTGCTTTTTGTTATTTAAAAAAAATGTGATTTTCATTGGCTCAAGCGTTACACCGGACAAATTTTTTATCCAGCTATCGCGCACGGCCAATGGAACAATCCCCGGCGTTGGCTTGGCTATGGTATGTCCGCAAGCTTTCAGCCATGCAAAGCCATCTCCGGTAGATCCTGTTTCTGGATGCGACATTCCGCCAGTGGCTACAATAACAGACTCGGCACTATACAAACTATGATTGGCAATAATTTCCGTGGGCTTACCTTTATGCAAAGCTATATTCATTACCGCCGTACTTATCTTTACCACAACTCCATTTTCGCGCGCGTAGTCTTCCATCACTCGCACGACATCCAGCGCTTTTTCGCTTTTGGGAAAAACGCGCCCCCTCTCCTGCACGACCAATGGCAATTTCCTTCCTTCAAAAAAAGCAAACGTTTCCTCAACGCCAAACTGCGAAAAAGGAGAATACAGGTGCTTTTCTCCCGCGCCATAATTTTTAAGGAGCAATCGGACATTGTATTCGGCGTTCGTGATATTGCACCGCCCGCCTCCGGTAATGCCGAGCTTCTCTCCAAGCCGCTTATTTTTTTCAAGAAGCAATACTCGCCTGCCGCGCTCTCCAGCGCGCCCAGCCGCCATCATGCCTGCCGCGCCGCCGCCGATAACGACAACATCAAAATATTCTAAATTCTTTTTCATGAATTGTAGGGCATTATTGGGTTTGATTACTAAAAACTATTTTGATTGCATAGCTGAAATATCTTTCTCAAGTTTCATCTTCAGCGCTTCAAGGTAGCTGTTAACATCAAGTGCCATATATGGTCCATCCTTGGTCGCCTCAATAAATTCATTCATGGCGTCTACTATGTCCTGCTTATGAGTGAATATATGGTGTTGCCACTCTTTATATTGTCGATCTTGATCTTCTCGAAATGTTTGGTCATTATGCTCTCTTACCGTTTTTTCTTTCCATTGTTCATAGAGAGACTGACACCTTTGTGCTTCATCTTCCTCGCCAATTTTTTCATAAATTCCTATTGCATTTTCGTACTGATTTCCTCCCGACAAAGAATAATATTTCGCGCACATCCTACCTAAGGCAGTATAATACGCATCCTTCCGCAAGTCTTCACTTGGATGTGGGTACTCATAATTTCCAAAAACTGTAAATGGATAATGAGAGATAAGCGCGGTAGGAGACTATCCGGCAGTAGTAGAATGCCACAGGGTTGTTTCATCAGTTTTCATAATATTATCACGAATAAAAGTGACATTATCAACATTTGACTTTTTTATGAACTCACTAATTTCATCAATTTCTTCTCCATAGCGCTCGGCCTTACGGAGATAAAAGATTATGTTATTAAAGTTACCGCCCAACATCTTTCCTTTAATGCCTTCCTCCAAATGAGCATCTCGAGAGTCCAGTTCCCATTGAGTATGCCTTACGGCCAGGCGTAAATTTTTTAATAATTCTGCTTCAGGGCCATCTTCTTTTTTTTCAGCCTCGGAATCAATTGCTTTTTTCGACTCATCTTTTTCACCGCTCTCTTCGGGGGGAATATGTTGAGATTCTTTTTCTGGCATAATTGTATAAAATTAATTATTATCTACTCTGTTATGAAAAAAATAAAATGTTGAGATCTTTCCTTTTTGCGACTCTTTGATTTTTTGGTTAATCGCTGCTTTCAGCTTAACAGGATTAAAAATCGGAGAGGGAGGGATTCGCCCCGTCATACGACGGGGCGCCCCATCGAATGATGGGGCGAACTCATTATCTGGCAAAATCGGAGAGGGAGGGATTCGAACCCTCGATACCCTTGCGGGCATACCGCTTTTCGAGAGCGGCCCGTTCAACCACTCTGGCACCTCTCCATAATTCAGTTAAATAAATCTATGTAATCAATAAATCAACGTTTTATTTCTTTAAGTGTTTCATTTAAAAGATACTTTATTCTATCGCGACCATTTCCTGATTTTAAAAATAACTCCTCCCTACGACAATAAACTTTATTTTTAAAACCCTCATAGTATAGTAAATGCCAAGGCATTCCAAACTTAGTCGAACGAACATTGCCGTTATTGTGATCAGAAATCCTTCTTCGTAAATCAATAGTTGATCCCTTATAACATTTCTTTATTTTATGACTGTAAATAATATAAACGTAGAACATATCTAAATACATTTCCGCCCAGGGTGTGCTCCCCAGGCGCATCCGCCTTTGGCGGAAAAGATTTATGCTATATTTATCTAACCACGAATCTACTCAAAATTACCATATTGCTCCTCTTTTTTCAACTTTTATGTTATAATCATAATAGATTTAAGATTAAGGGTTTAAAATTAAAGTGAATAATTTTCAATGATTTTCTCAGATTTAGAGGTATATAAAAAATTATTTAAGCTTGCCTTAGAGATTCATGATATAACATAAGGCTATAAAAACTGTCATCCCACATCCCCGATGGCTATCGGGGGATCTGAAAAAATGAAGTATATCAATCTACTGGATTCTCCCGAAAGCGTTCGGGGGAATGACAATATTACTATTTTTACGGTCTCAATATCAATATTTCCAAACATTTTCAGAAAAAATATATCGAATGTTCAAAAATGTTTTATGGATTAGAACGATCACTTCTTAAAAATCACAAAAAATAACTTAAATCCTTTCCGCCAAAGGCGGATTCCCGAAAGCCTTCGGGAAAATCTTACAAATTAAATCTTTAATCTCAATGTCTAAAATCCGAAAACTTGTCATCCCTGTGGCAGGACTCGGCACTCGCTTTTTGCCGGCTACCAAAGCCCAGCCCAAGGAAATGCTTCCCATTGTTGATAAGCCTATCATACAATATATAATAGAGAGCGCCGTGGAATCCGGAATTGAAGATATTATCCTTGTCACTGGCAAAACCAAACGCGCCATTGAAGACCATTTTGACCGAGACGAGTATCTTGAAAAATGGCTGAGGGAATCAGGCAAAGAAGACTATGCTGAAAAAATCAGAACTATTTCAAAGCTTGCCAATTTCATCTATATCAGGCAAAAGGGTCCGTATGGCAACGGCACCCCAGTACTCAATGCCAAGCATATTATCGGCCGAGAGCCGTTTGCAGTGGTGTGGGGAGATGATATATGGAACTGCCCGAAAAAACCACAGCTCAAACAGCTCATTGAAGTATACGAAAAATACGAGGAGCCTGTGATTACCGCCATGATGACCGATGACTCCGGCACAAAAAAATACGGGATTATTGACGGAGAAAAAATTGAAACGGGAATTTACAGAGTAGATTCTGTTATAGAAAAGCCCGGACCGAAAAAAGCTCCTTCGCGCATAGCTTCTTTGGGTGGATATATTTTTACATACGACATTTTTGAAGCGCTAGAAAAAACAAAGATTGGCAAGAATAATGAGCTTTGGCTTGTGGATGCTATTTCCTTAATGCTAAAAAAGCGAACTATTTACGCAAAAATTATTAATGGCGAGTATCTTGATTTAGGCTCAAAGCTCGGCTGGCTTAAGGCAAATGTTGAGCTTGGATTAAAAGACGTAGGGGTGAAAGATGAGCTCAGAAAATATATACAAAAAATAATATAAAAAGTTTTTTTAAAGTATGATACATCCAAAAACAAAATTAAAAATTTTATTTCTTTTTGGGATTCTCATGGTAAGCACTGGCTTTCGCTGTACATGGATCAAATCAAGAGAGGTGCAGCAACTCCTCAAACCGGTTGATCTCGTGTACTGGCAGGTATGGGACGCGCAAAATGATTTTAGCGAGCTTATCGCAAAATACAAGGCGCTTCATCCCAACATCACAATCAGCGTGGTAAAGCTAAGGTATGAAGAGTATGAGAAGCGGCTCTTAGAATCATTCGCGCAACTCAAGCCGCCCGATATTATTTCGCTTCATTACGGCTGGCTTCAAAAATACGCCAAAAAAGAATTTATCCAGCCAATGCCCGAAAAAACAACCATGGCGTATCAGTTCGAAAAAACAAGCTTGGGCATAAAAAAAGAAGTGCTCACCGAGCTTCGTACCAATCCCACCCTCACGCCCACAAAACTCAAAGATGATTTTTTGGGAACCGTTTCCAATGACGTGGTGATAAACAAAAAAATTTATGGAGTGCCCCTAAGCCTTGATACTATGGTCTTGTTCTATAATAGAGATCTGCTTAATAAAGCTCGCGTCCCGCTTCCTCCTACCAATTGGCAGGAATTTCAGGAGGCGGTTAAAAAAACAACTTTTTTTGACGAGAAAAAAAATATTGTACAGGCGGGAGCCGCACTTGGGACTGCGGACAATATAAGAAGAAGCGCGGATATACTCACTCTCCTTATGAGACAAAACGGGGCGACCATAATTTCCGGGGGCGCGACTCTTTTTTCCAGAACGCAGGCTAAAGAATACAATCCGGGCATAGAGGCTTTAAAATTTTACACGGACTTTGCCAACCCAAGAAAAGAAGTATACACATGGAACAACGAAATGCCCGATTCTCTCAAGGCGTTTGCCGACGGCAAGCTCGCCATGTACTTCGGCTACGCCCATGATATTCCTTTTATAAAAGCATACAGCAAAAACGCCATTAACTTCGGAATTTCTAAGATGCCGCAAATTCAAGGAAGCCAAGAAACGAATATGGCAAACTACTGGGTGGACGCCGTGTCGTCAAGAACAAAAAATCCAAATGAAGCTTGGGATTTTATCCTTTTCATTACAAGAGCCGAGCAGGCTAAAAAATATCTTGAAAAGACATTAAAGCCCACGGCTCTTCGATCTTTGGTCCAAGATGAACTTCAAAATGAAACGTTGAGCGTGTTTGCTTCTCAACTCTTAACATCAGAAACATGGTATAGGGGTCTTGATTTTAACACAGCGGAACAAACTCTCAAAGATCTTATCAATCATATAAATTCCGGGGATGACGTAAAGGAAAGTATTGAAATTGCCAATGCTCGCGTTCAGCAAACCCTTAACGCTTTTGCGGAATAATTATTTATCATGAACATAATCATAAAAAAGATATTTTTTGCATGCATAACAGTTTTTATTCTCGCGTTCTTATTTTTCCCAAGCGCCTCTCGTGCCGCCAATTGCTGCTGCGCGATAGACTATAGCCGATGCTTTGACAATCCCGATCCTTCGTGCCCGGCTGATATGCTGGCTGTCGGCACCGCGCAGTCTTGCTCCGATCTTGAAAAAAATCCGGATGAACTAAATCAAACAAAACAATCCTGGGTGACAAAAGTCCTAAGCGGACAAGAACTTATACCTTCCGGCTGCCGGGAAGGAAGGCAGGCCACAAAAACAGACTGCGGCATAAATGAAATAATACTGACCTTGGTAAATATCACCCGCATAATGTTTGGCGTAGTAGGAAGCGCGGCGCTTATCATGTTTGTGTATGGAGGCGTGATGTTTATGATATCTGCAGGACACTCGGACCGCGTAAATAAGGGTAAAACCATTCTCTCAAACGCAACCGTTGGCATGATAATACTTTTTACCTCGTGGATTATCATTAATTTTTTAGTTCTAACGCTCACCGGAGGAAAAGGAGATATTGGAAAAAATGCAAAAATCTTCCAAGGTGAAGATATTACAATACCGCCAAAAGCGCCAAAATAAGAGAAAATGCAATAAAAAGATATCAACATTGACGTAGGCGCTTAAAATTATTATAATTAAATCAGATAAAGACTTAAGACTTCAGACCGAGGCAAATCTACCTTTGGCTGAAATTTTAAATCTAAGATCATAAACGAAGGGAGGTGAAAAACAATGAAAAAAATTGCAGCTGGTATAACAGCAGTGGGCAGTATGTTTGCCGCATTGCCGGCATTAGCAGTTAACTTAGCAGAACAGGTAAATACAGGATTGAACTATGGAACATTTACAGGACTTGGAACACGAGATATTAGAGAGGTTATTTTCTTGGTTATCAATGTTATTTTGGGATTCTTAAGCATTATCGCAATTATTATAGTGCTGGCTGGAGGCTTCAAATGGATGACAGCCGGAGGAAACGAAGACAAAATCGCAGAAGCCAAAAAACTTATTATCGCGGGAATCGTTGGCATGGCAGTTATATTTACATCGTACGCCATAGCAACATTCGTTGTACGATCATTGGTAAACGTAACCGGAACATAAAGATTTGCATTACTTCAGCTCGACTGATTATAGGGGAGACTTTAGCTGATAAGGTCTCCCTTATATAGAATCTTTCGCTCTTTATCCCTGCGTATTGAGTGATATAATACATAGAGATATATATCGAAAAATATGAAGATGCAAAAATTGAGTATTATTGTAGCATTGCTATTCGTACTCATCGCTCCTCTTGGAGTATTGGCGCAAGAAAAGCCCCAGCCTCTAACCGTGGATAAAACTGGGCTTGAGGATACCGCTGGAGAGGCGGGGATTCGCACCGACGACCTCTCAAGCCTTGCCGGAAGCGTTGTTGGATATGGCCTGGGTATTCTTGGAACGGTATTTCTTATTCTTATGATTGTCGGAGGAGTCATGTGGATGACGGCGGCGGGAAATGATCAAAGGATAACTCGAGCAAAAGGACTTTTGGTTGCCGCATTTATAGGCATTGCCATCGTATTTTTCTCATACGCCATCACAGCTCTTGTTGGAGGCGTAATATCCCAGTTTGAAAAACCATGAAATCCTTTTTTTTAAAAAATCAAACAAGTATAGTCCCCAAAGCTCGCCTTAGACTCTTTTTCCAAAGCTCGCTACGCTTCATTAAACCAATGACTCGTCCGCCAGCTGGCGGATTAAAAAAAATCGCTTTTGGCATTGGATCGTTTGCGCTTTATAATTTTTTATTTGTACTTAACGTGGCAGCGCAAACCAAAGACAAAAAATCACTTTCAACCAAATTTTTCAACAGCGCAAAAGACACGGCAACAAAAGCCGAGCTTATCAATCCGAGCGGCGATCTTTCGCCTGAACTGGCGAGCAAGCTTGTTTTTGTGCAGATAGGATCTTATATCAATACCCTTCTCACGCTTCTTGGGGTTGTGTTTTTGCTTCTCATGATCTGGGGGGGTATTATGTGGATGACGGCGGCGGGAAACGACAGCAAGGTGGATAAGGCAAAAAAGATTATTATCAGCTCCGCTATTGGCATTACCATAATACTTCTCTCGCAAGTTATCACATTCTTTATTCTTAACAGCTTTGCGCCCGAGGCGCCGTAGCACTATGTATAGTATTCTCACTCTCGTTACCTTTATCACACTTTTTCTGCCTCAATCTGTTTTCGCGCAGACACAAAGCCTTATTGACAAGATGAAACAAAATATCGGGTGGCTCGCGCTTGATGTGAGCAATAATGATGATCCGGAATTTTTTATCGGGCAAATCCTTGAAAAACTCTTTGGTTTTTTGGCGGTCGTATTCTTTATTCTCATGATATGGGGGGGTATTATGTGGATGACAGCGGCGGGAAATGACAGCAAGGTGGATAAAGCAAAAAAGATTATTATCAGCTCCGCTATTGGCATAATAATAGTCTTAACGTCATATCTTATTACCGTATTAATCGTAACACTCATTAGGTCCGCGTAATTCTATGCTTAAAAAAATATATTACTATTCTTCCTCTATTCTCGTAACCGCAACAACCGTATTTTTTGCGCGAAGAACATACGCGCAAGAAGAAGATAAGATGCTTAATAGGCTCCATCGTATTGCGGAAGGTCTTGGCATGGTTCCCGTTGACACCTCCGATCCAAACGACGCCCAACAAAGGGTGGGAACGATTATCGGACAAATTATCGGCTCTGCATTGGCATTTACTGGGGTTATATTTATTATTCTCATTATCTATGCCGGATTTCTTTGGATGACTGCCAAGGGAAATGAAAGCCAGGTTGAAAAAGCGCAGGCAATTCTTAAAACTTCTATTATTGGGGTTGTTATTGTCGGCATGGCGTACGCGCTCACGCGCCTTATCGGAACACTTATATCTGGCGCCGGACTTTTCCAAGAATAAATATATGATACAAAAAATAAAAATAACCGCTTTTCTATCCCTTTTGGCGTTTATCCTCTTGCCATCGGTGATATTTGCCGCAAATCCATTAAATAATAATCCCCTGCTCAACGGCGTAGCTGATGGCGCAGGATTTAATACCGATGTAGACCCGGACACTATATTTACGGAAACACTCGGAACAGTGGTCTTTACTATTGTATCGTTTCTTGGAATACTTTTTATTATTCTTATAATATACGGCGGATATGTGTGGATGATGGCGAGGGGGAACGATAATGAGGTAGATAAGGCAAAAAAAATAATCAAAGACGCTATTATCGGGCTTGTGGTGCTTACGGCGTCATATAGTATTTGGCTCTTGGTGAGTAGCATCTTTTTCGCTCCGCAGGCTCCATAAAAAATATTTATGAAAATAAAAAACGTAAAAAAATATATTCAAAACGGCGCCATTGTTTCTTCCGTATTGTTCGCGAACATTATAGCAATCAGCGCCCAGCAAAATCCTGTTTTTAAAGAAGAACTGGGGTCAAATATCAACAATAAAGTTAACAGCTTCATAGGAAAAATCGGATTTCAACCCATCTCTCTGCCAGGACTTGTCGCAACCGTCATTCAAGCATTTCTCTCGGTGCTTGCCATAGTATTTTTAGGACTTATTTTCTTTGGAGGATATGTGTGGATGATGGCCAGAGGAAACGATAATGAGATAGATAGAGCACGAGGAATAATTAGGCACTCTATCATAGGGCTTATTATAACCCTATCATCCTACGCCATCGCCTATTTTGTGCTCTACTGGCTATCCACCAACGGGCAAGGCACGCCAACTGGCCCATAAATATAGTATAGTTTATCTGTTGTCATCCTCGCCCCCATTTTTATGAGGGTAAACTCCAGCGGGGATCCACAAGTTTCGGCGAAAAATCTGGATTCCCCCGAAAGCGTTCGGGGGAATGACAATTTTACTTTTTCTATAGTCTCAAATTATATACAAAAAGAAAAGCGTTCCGACTGAAAGTTCGGAACGCTTTTTTGTATTACGCTACGCCGGTGCGTATGCGCACACCCAGCCTCTTTGTGCTGGGTTTTGAAACTTCCAGGTCTTGGGGTGGACGAAATTTTTTTCCCAATACTCAAAAATGTATTTCTTGCCATTTTCAAGCAAATAGGAAATCTTTTCGCGAGGACCGAGATAGAGCCGCTGGACGAACCTACTCTTATTGCCATCGTCATCTTGCTCAAAAATATCAAGCGTGATGCCTTCGTTTATTCTGTTTGAAATGGTTCCAGAAGCATATCGCCCATCCATAAGCGTCTGAATAAACGTCGCGTCTTCATAGACATCTTGTCGGGATCGCTTCTGGGGTTCCTGTAGCTCATGAAGAGCCGCGACCTGCTCTTGTGTGAACGACTGAAGCCTTTGCGCTTCCACAAGCTCTAGAACCGAGGCAGGAATTGCCTGACCGCTAAATTGAGCCTTACCGTCAAAGAGCTGGGCGTAGTAGCAACCATTCAAGAAAACACAACCAATTATTACAAAGCAAGAAAACGTTGTGACCTTCATAAAAATCTCCTAAAAAATGGGCTTTTTGTTGCTAAAAAAGTAAAGAACAATCCGATATTCAAATATACCATAAAATTATTATTATGTCAATAGTTATTACTTTTTTATCGAAAAAGTATGATATAATGTTTATAATGAAATATAAATATTTACTATGAAAAAAAGTAAGGTTTATAAATTTTTTATACAATTTTTTATTTTTTTTCTCCTGGCACTCTTATCACCCACGCAACATGTTGTAGCACAAGCTCCAGAGCGAAACATCTGGGACGGTATGTTTCAGATGATAAAACCAGTTGGACAGGCGTTTGGGTATCCTACAGGCGTTCCGCAAGACATTAGAATTATTGCCGCAACAATTATTAGGATATTCATACTGATTCTCACTATTATATTTTTTATTCTTATCGTGTACGGTGGATATACTTGGATGATGGCGAAGGGAGAGGAAGACCAGGTGAATAAAGGGAAGGGAATACTTCGAAACGGCATAGTCGGCATTGTTATAATTTTTGCGTCGTACGCGATTACAAGATATGTCCTCCTAAGCATTACATGCGCCGTGAGCTCGTATTCGGGATGGTGCCTTTTTTTTAACGGCATTACGTAATATAAACATAAAAAGAAATATAAAACCATCATAAAGACTGGTTTTTATTTTGCCTGCATGCCATATGCTTCACCTGCCATCAAATCCAAAAACAACCCCCCTCATAATTCTCTTTGCCATACAAGCGGTCTTTGCCGCTTTTTTTAGCTTTCTCGCGATAGCGAAGTTCAATAACTTTCAATACAATGGCTTAGACCTCGCCATTATTCATCAGGTTTTTTACAACTCAAGCGTTGGAAACTTTTTTCAATCAACCATTCATCCCCCGACATATCTAAAAGATCATTTCAGCCCCATTCTCTTTATCCTTCTTCCGCTCTATCTTATTAAAAAAAGCGCTCTAACACTTCTCGTACTACAAATTATCGCCGTTACTCTTCCTGTCTGGCCGATATATCTCATTGTAAAAAATCGTTTTTCTCAAAATATTTCTCTTTGCATATCGTGCGCGTGGCTCTTCAACCCCATGGTTCATAGCCTCATGCTGTTTGAATTTTCGTTTTTGCCGTTCGCGCTGGTCTTTCTCTTTTTTGCTTTTTATTATTTTGAAAAAAATAGATTGTGGGCATTTATTCTTTTTGCCTCTCTCGCGCTTGTTATCCGCGAAGACATATCGCTTATAGTTTTTATGTTTGGCGCGCTCGCGTTGCTTGAGAAAAAAAAGAAAATATGGATTTTCGCGCCAACAATACTTGCCGTACTCTATTTTTTCTTTTCAATAAAGATAATAAGCTTTTTTAACGGAAACGAAGGGTATAAATTTTTTATATACTACTCATGGCTTGGAGACAATTGGCTTGAGGCCATAAAATTCTTTTTTTTTCATCCATGGATAATTATTATTCGGCTTTTGAGCATAGGGAACATTGAAATGGTCTTGGGACTTCTTTTGCCTTTTGCATTCATATCTTTGATACGACCCCGATATTTGTTATTATCGCTCCTGCCATACGCGCAGATTCTTTTAGGCTCCGCGGGACCTAGCGGACTTGTCTTGAAGACCCAATACTCCGCCCTATTTTTGCCTTCTCTGTTTTTAGCTTTTATCGCCTCACTTAAGGCGCTTCAAACAATGCAGCCGAAAAATCCGCTTATAAAAATATTTTTCAAAGAACGTTTAGGGCAAATTATTCTTATTGTCGCCGTTGTATACAGCTCGCTCACACTGGGCCCTGTAATTGGAACTGTTCAAAAAGATATTTTTGGAATGGACAAAAAAATGAATTCTTATAAGACATTGCTTATAAAAAAAATTCCCGTCGATGCAGCGGTGGCGGTATCCTACGATATGCTTTCTTCGGTTTCCGGAAGAGAGCGCGTGTACGGTTTTAACTACTTTTTCATTGGAACCGAGCAATTTGGAAAAAAAGAATATATACTTCCTTCTGACACCGAATACCTTCTTATGAATCTCTCGGATTTCGTAACCTATGAAATACAATATAGAGACAGCCCCCTGTATAAAAATACCTTCGCATCCGGCAGTTCAAGGGTGCGCCAAAGAATAGAACAGGATGGCTTTGTTGCCACCGACGTTTTGGATGATATTGTGCTTTTTTCAAAAAATGAAAACACACAAATCAAGCTTTACGAAATTATAGAAAATTCTCCAAAAAATATTGATGCCGAGCGGTTCACGGATATTGGTGATGATTTAAATTTTTTGGGATTTAATATTGGCGAGATAAAAAATCAAATGGTTCCGATACAGTTATACTGGAAAACAAAACAAGATATTTATTACAACTATTTTATTAAAATCTTTTTCACAAATGAAGAAAAAGAAAGAATATATGAAAAAATATATCCATTGGGTTCTGGCGTGTATCCAACAAGCGATTGGCAGGAGAATACAACTATTCAGACAAATTATTGGCCGCATATTCCCGAAAAATACACGCCTTTAAAATTGGATATGTATCTTGAGGTTATTACAATAGACGAAGGCGGAGTATATCTTGATTCAGATCTTTCAATAAAAAACTCTATTACACATGAGTCAATACTCTCACGGCCAATATTTATAAAATCTATTTAATTACCTTGAATTACGAAACTGCAAAAAAATTATTTCCTGAGCTAGTCGTTGGATAACTGTTTGGCTCAAGGCAGCCCTTCGACTGGGCTCAGGGACTAATAAGATATGAGTTTCGTAATTCAAGGTAATTATAAAGAAACCTTAAGTAGAGTATCCCTATTCACTGGATTCAATGATTTTTTATCTGGATCAATCCAAATAAGATCATGGCTAAATTCTATGATTTTAACATCTTTCGGCACCACGTTAAATGTATTAAGTACTTCAAGATATTTTTTGATATAATATTGCTGTGCGTCTTTATCGCGAATAAAAATAAGATCTCGCTCAAGCCATCGAACGTCTACAAAACCAAGTTTTTGTTTCATCGGCTTAAGATCTATGGCAATTTCTTTCCCATCATTATCAAATACGCGGATATTCATAACATCCTCCCGAAAGTCATCGTCAGATACATGAAATGTCGGGTATACAGAATATGGCCAAGAATTGATATCGCCTACTCCGGCATAAATATTGGGTATAAATAATATTAAAAAAACAATAAAAATTTGCATTGGAAAATAATCGCGTGTTGGCGATATATTTATAACTCCCGCATCAACTAGCCCAATTTCGCATGTTCGATTTTTTGCAACTCGATTATATATCGCCTTTCCCGCCTTCTCCACGTACGAGACATGTAATAATGGAAGGATGCACCAAAAAAAAGGAATGCGAAACGCCAAGACCTGATATGCGTAGAACCCTTTAAATCTTTTTTCTTTCAAAATACAATGCAACTCTTCTAAAAGAATGTTTCGATCAATGAAGGGCAAGTGATGGTGCTTTTGAGATTCTTGATCATAAAGATCAATCGGAACTATTTGCTGTAGCACGTCAAGCGAAAGTATTATGGCAATTGTTTTTCTGCATACTCGACACTTACCATCATATAAAAAATATACTTTATTTTTAAATATAAATTTTCCAATATTCTTAAAAATTTTTTCCCAATCAAAAAATATCACATAACATGCGATAAGTGGTAAAAAATTAATACCCATAAATACATAAATAGAGAGATGAAAAAATATTCCAAAAATCGCCATAAAAATACGAGTTGGCTTAAAAAAAATAAAAAATAAAAAAATTAATTCAAAGAGTATAGTAGCCGCGCCAATCGATCTATAGAGTATTGGATAATAATCAAAGCGAAAAAATGGCCGTGCAATATCCTGAAAAATCCACGCCAAATAAGTATGCTGACGGACGCTTTCTCCAAAAATCCATGTCTGATATGTTGTTAACTTCCATAGTCCGGGAAAAAAATAGATAATCCCAAAAAGCGCCCACGCAAAACGGATTGGCGCTCCATGCTTGATAGATAATGAAGATAAGGTGGCTCGATACCCCTCTGGGCGCCTCCAAGCGCGAATAACAGCATCAAGAGAAAACATATCACCGCATGGAGAAACAGCTAAAAGCGCTGAAAACCAAATGAGATGATGTGTGTCATGGCTTACCTTGCCATAAAACTGTGGCAGTCCTAAAACATATAATCCCAATAAAAAAGCAAAGAACGCCGAGGTTCTTGAAAAAAATCCAACCATAGCCATCACCGAAAATAGTATAAATAAAAATGTTGCCACAGAAATAGTACCGCTATCTAGCGGTAAAAACTGCGCGAACCAAGACGTACCCGGCGGCGGACGAAAAAAATCATTCGGCAAAAGAGTCATCCATGTCGCCTTTTTTGGAACGAGAAATAAAATACTAAAAAAAACAGCTATCCGAAAAACTGCCAGATTTACCCCTGAAGATTTATGAAGAAAAAATCCTTTCATAAAACTTACTAAATTCTTTTTTTGAATGATGGCAACGACATATATCATAATCAAAAAAAGAAATAGAAAAATTATGGTTCCAAAAAAATTGTAGAAAAAATTTCCAGCGGTCATATTTTAATAAAATTGTTATTATTGGGAAAATTCATAAATTATTACGGCCGTATTGATAAAAATTTTTTTTAAATATATTTTTTCTTCCGGTTTAAAATTGCCAAGTGCTTTTTCCTTCGGACCGTAGTACACATACCGGATATTATTTTTTTTCAAAAATTCTATCTTTTCATTATCATTTGAATTATCGCGAAAAAAATCATTTACCTCTTTAAGTTTCTCTGAAAAATGAACGGTCTCTATCATGTGGCCCGCAAATACTTGCTTTCCCGCTATAGCGGGGATAAAATGGCTTGTATTAATCTCTGCGAGCACCGCCCCTTCATTGTTTTTATGTGAGAGCCACAACAATGGCTCAATGTCTTTTTTTGGAAAATATATGTAGGAATCTTTTTTAATATATCGCAAAAAATCCGCGCTATAAACAAAAATATTTGAAGGTAAGAATATCAGAATAAAAATAATTATGGCGTTTAATGTATTAAGCAATAAAAAACGCCATGTATTTGAACGAATTATGATCTTAAGTTTGTCATACACAAAAATAATAAAATCAAAACTCAAAATTATCAAAGGGACGGAAAACCCTTCTATAAGCCTTCTTTGATAATTAAGAGGAGCGTACATAAGCATAAGCTGGACCACAATCCATACTACTAAAAAATCTCTTCTCTTGTCCCTCATTGGCGTTTTATTACAAAAAATAGTTCCAGCTAATGCAAACACCCCAAGAAACCCAAAGCCCATAAACATGCTATAAAGCGGTGGACTAAGATTAATGTTTTGGACAGCCCTCTCTTGGGTAATGGGATCAAACTGTAACATAAAAATATAATACGCAATCATTGGCGACGAGATAAGGAAGGTTAAAAATATGTGCGTAATGTACGAAATTTCTATTTTTTTATTTTTTATGCTCTCATACAATGCGAAAAATATCTGCACTCCGAATATTACCGGCGCCTGAAACGGATGAAAACTAAAAAGCGCTAAAGCAACAACTCCAGAACACGCGCTCAACAAATAATTCTTTTTTTCCGCGAAAAGAATGCTTAAAAAAAATATTATTACCGTGAGCGCCAAAGAAAAGACCATATGGCCGGAATGAAGCATGCTCAAAAATATATTTGACTCCGAAACCCAAATATCGGGAGGGAGCATCACTCGATCCGTCTGTATCTGGCGTACCATGGGAAAAAATGGCAAAAAATAAACTCCAAGCCCGGACGCGAAACATGCAAATATCAAAATGAATTTTCTATGTTTTTCGCTTTGATAAAAATAGCTAAAAAAAATATAAAGAGTAAACACCAAAAAAGGTATGGAGATGAGGCGCGCGGCTTGAAACGCCCACTGCGGACTCAAAGAAAAAAAATTTCCAACAATTCCCGCGAAAACCCAAAACGTATTTATTATATTATAAGAAGTTGATTCTGTTGTAAAAAGATCGCGAAAAAGAAAATGCCCGTTCTGCGCTTGCGTTATATAGGAAAAATAGACTGAATAATCTCCCGGCGCGAGCATATGGAGTCCCGAAAAATACAAATTTGGTGGCGTGGAAAAATAAGCATACAAAAACGGCAATGCCAAAATTGCCGTAAGAATCGCCGAGAAAACACCAAAAAATTTCCACTCTCTTTGAGATATGTGTTTAAGCATATTTAAGAAAATAGGCGCAATACTATAACTTTCCAAAAACTTTCAAGAATTATGGCTATGTTAAATTTTGATTTTCCTTGCGCTCTCTCGGTAAATATGATTGGAATTTCCTTTATACGAAATCCTCGCTTGTAGGCCTTATATGTTGTTTCTATCTGAAAATTATATCCTATAGAACTTAAACTCTCCAATTCTATGGTTTCCAAAATCTTTCTTGTATAACATTTAAACCCTCCGGTGAGATCCTTTATAGGAACGCTTAAAATAATCTGCGCATACAAGTTTCCAAAACGGCTGATGAGTCTTCGAAAAAAATTCCAATTCTTTACTCCCCCGCCCGGCGTATATCTTGATCCTAAAACAAGATCGCATTCGTTTGTGGCCTCAAGAATTTTTGGTATATAGTTTGGATCGTGCGAGAAGTCAGCGTCCATTTCAAAGATAAGATCCGCCCCTTCACGCAGTACTCTTGTAAAGCCCGCGACATATGCGGTGCCAAGCCCGAGCTTTTTTTCCCTATGAATAATATCGAGAAAAGGAAACTCTTTTTTTAGCGCTTCAACCGCCTCACCTGTGCCATCTGGAGAATTGTCATCAACTACAAGCACCCAAAGATTTTTTATGCCGAGACTAAAAATTAGGCGCAGAAGCTTTTCAATGTTATTCTTTTCGTTATACGTTGGAATGATGATATATATTTTCATGAATTATTTCTTGCAATAAAAAACAACGTGCCATGTACAACATTCATTCATTAACGGAATTCGTGAAAAATTGATTGGTAAATATTTTGTCCAAGTTGTAATGTTAGAAAATCTATTCTGTTGTAGCATATTTTTGACCGACCCAATAGTGGTTTTGTAAAGACCCCAATCTCCCCAGGTTGTTTCGTAAGAAGAATAATTTTCTCTTCGAATAAAACTGGCTATTTTTACTGCGTACTTCTCTGGCAAATAATGAAACGGACTGTACACGTGTCCCCCATTAAGGGGTGCGTAAAAAGGCGGAAAACTCAAAATAAGCTCGCCATTTTTATCTAATACCCGATATATTTCTGAAATAAGCTTATTTTGGTTTTTTATATGCTCTATTACCGAGCAGCAATAAATAAATTGAAAAGTGCCCTGTGTTTCGATGCCCGCATTAAGGTTAGAAAAAAACCAAGGTATTTCAGGCTGTCGCTTACGAAGAAGCGCCGGCTCATGAAAATCAGTTGCTGTGATGCGCGCGCCGTGTTTATAAAAAACTTCGGTATATCCGCCCTGTCCGCAACCGAGGTCTAGCGTTTTTTTTCCATTCATAAATACATTGTGCCGCGCCATATCTTCAAGTGTTCGTTCCGCCTGAAAATTTTGAAAGGCAAAATAGTCCTCTTCACTCGCGTTTCTTTTTTTCATTAAACGCAAAAAAGTTCTAAAATCTGATATTTTCATAATGACAATAAAATGGTAAATGGTATTATACCTTATATTTTATATATGCAAAACTCGTCTTCGCAGCGCACTTCGGTTAAAAATTTTTCTCTAAACTCATGAAACACATCCATGTCGCGCAAAAGGCGATACTTTTCTTTCTCTCTTCCTGCGAACGAAGCGACGTAATTCTCTCCGCGAATAGAATACACAATATGCGACACGTCTTGTTGCAATAAAATTTCTTTCACTTCTTCTAACGTACGTGATTCGTCTAAAATCTTTCCCCAAAAAACATTAAACTGATCTGATATAATATTTTTATCAGCCTCATAAATCAGTGCATTTCTTGACTCGTTAATCATGAGGATTCTTTTTCCTACATTATAGGGAATGATTTTTTGATTTAAAAAATTGTAAAATGGAAGATCGGTGGTGTCAATAATTTTTTCATATGAAATCTCTTGGGGAGATTTCATAATATTATGATCTTGTAAAATAATCCAAATAAAAAAAGAAAATGTCCGCACGAAAAAAAGAACGGCTAAAAATAAAGAGGCAATCAGTGCTTTTCTGTTTTTGATGTTTGCAAAAGCCATCGCGCAGAGAATAAACAACAGATACACTCCGGGTATGCCATACCACGACCTTTCGTTTCCAAATGTAAACCACACCGCAAGATACGCAAAAGAAATAATAGCAAGGTATAAAATATTTTTTTTCCTATAAAGTTTTTTCTGGAAAAAATAAAAGGCTAAAAGCGGCAAAAATGAAAGAAAATACGGAGTTACTTCGGAATACGTAAAAGAAAAGCCACGCTGGTTTATTGTGGTATTCCATATCCTCCAAAAAAAATTTTTAATACTTGAATCGTACAGATGATTTTGTCGCGTGAGGTGCGTATATTCGCGTAGGCGTTCTTTTGCGAAAGACGTATTGAAAATTTCATAAAGATGCACTCTCCGTCCTTGGTTAAAAACCGTTTCAGATCGAGTACGTGGCAAACCAGCAAAAGTTAAAGGTGCGATAGGATTTAGATAATAATAAAAGTTCATTAATGCAGTGGGAGAAAACATCATAATTGCGACAATGGCGAAGATAACAACATCTTTTAATTTTTGCTTTCGCGCTAAAACAAGGGCAAGCATAAAAAAACACACCGTCAAAAATAAAAAAAGACCAGTGAGCTTTACGGACACAGCAAATCCTAAAAACAGAGATGATAGTATAAGATATTGTTTATTGCGCCCAGAAAACCATAAAAATAAAGCAAATATACAAAGTATGGAGTAAAAGGCTAATATAAAGTCAACTTTTTGCGTCATGATAAAATGTACACCCATGGGGAGTGAGGCCGCTAAAAATAATGTAGCGAAAGCAAGCGATTGTGAAAATATTTTTCTTACAAAAACATATAATGATAATAAAACCAAGAGTAAAAAGAAGAAAGAAATTGATAATACAAACACTGGCGCGACCAAGGTGTTGATATATGCGTAAAAAAACATTACGAAACCGCCAAGCATTGCCAATGAATTATTAAAAGGTATAACAGCGTTGTAATGATTGTAAAGAAGTGGCACGCTATAATAAATATCCAAATCATCGTAATCTATGGGAACGACGAGTAGCGTCCCCAAAAAAGCAAAAATAAAAAAAAGTATGGTGAAAATGATGGCATACGTTTTAAGATGCTCAATATTTTTTGATAATCGAAATTCGAATGATATTTCTAAATTAATAATTTTTTTTATAAAATAGAAAATATCATCGCGCACATATACTATTATAGCAAGCGTTAATGCCGCCAATAATATTTGATATTGCAAATGAAGTGCAACCGCCAAAAATGCAAAATAGTTGATTGCCATAAAGCCAATTCCAAAACAAAAAATAAGATCTTCAAAGATATTACTTGAAAATTCTATAAATTTTTTACTCATCTTTTTTCCAAGACCTGCGCTTACAATTAACAGTAGGATCAAGAAAACGATTCTTGCCGTTATATGAACCGCTATCTTTGAAAGAAATATCCACCAATAGAGAAAAATGGAACCGCTTCCAACTGCGTGGGTGCTTAAATAAAAAATGAGAGACAAAAAAATTATTCCTGCGTATATGACAACGGCAAAACGCCACAACGGCCATTTCAAGCGCGCCATATATTGAGAAAAATTATAGCGACTCAACATGAAATATCCGTATCCAAACAAAATAAGTCCCACAAAAAACAAGGCCATAAATTCAAAAAATGCTCCGTGAAAATATATATATGAAAAATACACGAAGATAAACCACAAGAGAAATACCCACTCAACTATCGAACCGTTTAATATTTTCTTTGCGATATTCATTTTATTTTTTTTGTACTATATAAATAACATGCCACGACAAGCGCCTGATAATTGGCAATTTTGACAAAATCCTGTCTATGGGGATAAACAGGCGTATGCACCACGCGGGAATCGGGAGCTTAAGAATGTAGGGGAAACTAAACGGGTAAGAAAAATATCCAAAGTATTTCATTCCTAAAAGAGATATATCATCTCTCTTAAAATGCTCTAAAAAGTATTGAGTGCTTAAGTCATAATGATCCTGGTCAAAATGCCCTTTTTTCATTTTTTTCAAAAGCTCCCGAAGCGCGTGGGTTGCAAAATTTTTATTGGGTTCAGAGATAACAAGAAGCGCTCCCGAAGGAATGCTGGAAATAAGCATTTTTAAAAACTCATCTTTATGTTCCAAGTGGTGCACCAGGCTTCTCATGACATAAACGTCGTATTGTTCGCGCATTGCAAAGTCACCATCTAAATTTTTTACAAAAGAATGAAAGTTGGGAAATGATCCATAAATAGAGCTGGCATAATTGAGCATCTCTTGGCTTGAATCAACTCCCGTATAATCAATATCTTGGTTATCCTTAATCGTTTCAAAAAATAAACATGTGCCCGCTCCGAGATCAATAATTTTTATTTTTTGTTTTTTTGCATAAATTACAATCTCACGCATCATTTCTCTATACCAAAAATGATCAACAAGCCTACACACAGGATTCTTCCTTCGCTCGATATAATCTTTATAAATAATCTTATGAAGCGCAATTTCGCGTTCAGACCTATCCATAGTATTTTATTGTAGATTCTTTTTGGTAATAATCTTTAAAACAAGCGCCATGGTGAGAATCTGAAAAGAAAATACAATGAGAATAAGCGCGAGGTTGCCAATGGAACGTATGGTTATAATGTCTTTTATGGCCTTGGCAACACCCAAAGAAAAAAGAAAAATTATTGGAATAAAAAGCATTTTAAGCGGCTTAAAATATAAAATAAGCTTCATTACAAGCGCCATAAAATCAAAAAAATGCCAAGGCCGTATACTAGAGTCCCCCACTCTCTTATAGTATGGGATACTGACGTACCGAACCGCATAATCATTCACAAAAAATGCCATAGTAATGGTTGTAGTGAGAGAAAATCCCGATGGATAAAGATCGAAAAACTCCAAAGCTAGGTCTTTGCGAAACACGCGCATGCCGGAGTTGAGGTCGGGAATATCGCGCCCCACGAGAAAGCTGGCGAGTTTTTTTAAAATCCATTTTGCCGGCTTTCTGCCCAGAGCGTCTTTTTTGTGATTTCTGTTTCCAACAACCATATCATAGACATTGGTGTACTCCAATAAATCAGAAATTCTTTCTACGGGATAGGTGCCATCGCTATCCATTATTAAAACCCAGTTTCCATGAGCTGCTTTCAAACCCTTTTTTAAAGACGCTCCATAGCCCAGATTATAAGGATTGTGAATGACTAAAATATCCTTAATGCTTTTAAGTATTTCATGCGAATGGTCTTCTGATCCATCATTCACCGCGATTATTTCGTAATTGATAACACGTTTTCGCATCTCTTGCTTTAGCTTTTCAAAAAACTCGCGAGCTATTTTCTCCTCGTTATATACGGGGATAATGATACTTAAAAAATCTTGTTGACTTGAAAACATATTTAAACTCCCTTTTTGATCCTGAAATACAGCTCAAACACTTTTTTAATATATTCAATACTTAAAGAAAAAATATTTACCTTACTCACCCTTCCCGCCTCTTCTTGGCCGTTCCAGTGAACTGGGATCTCTTGTATTTTGTATCCGGATTTCTCCGAAAGAATTATGAGTTCGCTGTCATAAAACCATTCGTTGTTTTGAACTTTCGGAAGTATGTATTTTTTTATATTGTTGTTTATTGCCTTAAATCCGCATGGCGCGTCGCCAACGGAAAGGCTAAATGCAAGCTTCAAAATTATTCTATATCCAAAAGAAACGAGCCTTCGGACACCAGAGCGCTCAACTTTTGAATCTTTGTGCGTCCGCGAACCGCACGCGACGTCGTAACCATCTTTTTCAATTGCGCCAATAAGAAGCGGCAATGCCTCAATATCTGTTGATAGATCCGCGTCCATAAAACAATATATATCGGCGTCATGAGCCTCCCACGCCCTGCGAATAGCAACACCCTTTCCTTTTTCTGGAACAAAAAAATATTTCAAACGGGCATGGGATATGGCCGTATCCAAAACAATATCTTTGGTTGTATCTTTTGAATTATTGTCTGAAACGATAATGTTCCAATCATACGCGGGAAAATTCTTCTCCATGTACGAATATAGTATAATAATATTTTTTCGGATTATCTTTTCTTCATTGTATGCCGGAAGCACGATGAGTATTTTCATAATAATGGCTAGAGCACCTTGTAAATTTTTAATTTTCCATCCTGAAACACCTTCTCAAATAAAAAATTATCTTTTAGATTGTTGTCAAAGCTCTCATGCCTATCAAGCGATACAAAAACAAACTCCGACCGAAAATCGTTTTTAATAATTGAATACATATTTGACTTTTCCTGCCCCGTAGTAACGTCTTTCCATTTTCTGTATAAATTCTGGTCGTAGTCATACATAAAGGTTGGATCAAGGCCGACAATGTAGTAATTATGGGTGTTGTGGTAAAAAAGTATTGGAAACTCATCCCAGTCACTGTGAAATACAATGGAGTTTTTCGGACTATTTCCCTCAAGCCACTCAAGCGCCCCCTTGTACTTGTCGAATTTCTGCCCATCGCCATAAATACCCCTCACCACCATATAATCGCGTCCGATAACATAGGGAATAAGAAACAAGGGAATAAGAGCTGCTATAAAAAGTATTTTTTGTTCCATGAAAAAACTCTTGAGCTCCTTGTAAAAATTTTTTATGTTCACGGTATCGGCAAATATGGTGAGTGAAACTCCCGAGAAGAGAAGCATGGTAGGAATAAGATACTCCACGTTTCTTCGCGATTTTATGGTGAGAATAAAAAAAGTCACCGTTAAAAACATGAGGCTCACTGAGCGTATCGTCTGCTTTTTAATGGCAAGAACAAAAAACGTGCATGCCACAATTGCCACGATAAATGCGAGGCTTGAGCTTGAGATAAGCTCAATTGGATTATAGCCATACCACTCTCCTCCAACGCCGATTTTTCCCTTATAGTTGATAACCGCGACATGGACTATCTGATACCAATAAAAAAATAAGTTCTTGGGAAAATAAGGGTTGATAACAAGGCCGGCTACAATCCCGACACATATCGCGGCAAGGCTTTTATGCTGCGACCGCACCCATTGAAACATTCGTTTCGTATCAAGATAATAATGCGTGCCAAAAAAAAATTCTTTAATCCTGTTTGCTAAATTTTTTCTATGTGACTTGAACTGAAATACAAGCCCAGCAAAAAAATATACTCCAAAAACCACGAAAATAAGCGGCCACCCGCCATACAGCCACACATAGATACAAGAAAAAATTATAAGGCTGTATATTTTTTTCTGTTCTATGAGATAGTATCCTATCAAGAAAGCTATCAACGCAAGCGACTGGGCTTTCGCGAGATTAATTCGAAAGATAAACGAAGCGCTCACCATTAAAACAAGTGCATAAAACCACGCGCCGCGCACTTCGAACTTTCTTAGTAGCCAATAAAATACTGTGATTGCCAGGCTTGAAAAAATAATCGTCGCGAGCTTTACTCCGACAAGCGGCGGCAAGATGGAAACAAAAGGAATAAGCGCGATATGATAGAGGAGATGATGGTCGGTATAATAATTTTTAAGTATAGTGAATTGAAGCCATGGGAAATCCCTAATGATGCCGCGTTCTTTCATGAGCATTGCCATTTTCACGTGATAGAAAGAGTCGGGATCGGCAAATGTCAGCTGGTTTTGCAAGAAATAAAAGACTATAAACGCCACTTCAAATATTATAAAATATGGCAAAAAAGTATTTTTTTTTAAAATTTTTTGTATTGTGTGAAATTTCTGGCTATTCATGGGCGTTAAAACAAGCTTAATTCAACTCCTCTTGTTTTGTTAACTACTTTGAACCACGAAACTCTCTAAGATTGTCATCCTCCCGATAGCTTTCGGGAGGATCCAGAAAACTAGGAAATACTGTCATTCCCGCGAAAGCGTTCGGGGGAATGACATAAAGAGCGAATTTCGTAATTTAAGTTTATTATAATAAATTTTTAGCACTAAATCAACCTTAAAAAAAATTTGATGGATTGATGTGCTGACAAAATTATGCTATAGTATTCTTACCAAGAAAAAAAATTTATGAACATATAATTATGTCTGGGCACAGCAAGTGGGCAAAAATTCACAGGCAAAAGGCCGTGACTGACGCGAAAAAAGGCACGATATTTACAAAACACGCGAATATCATAACGATTGCGGCTCGCGCGGGCGGCGGAGATCCCGAAATGAACTTCAAGCTCAAGCTGGCAATAGAAAAAGCAAAACAGGCGAATATGCCAAAAGACAATATTGACAGGGCTATTGCGCGAGGCACGGGAGAGAGCGATGACAAAAAAATAGAAGAGGTGGCATACGAAGGCTTCGGTCCGGGTGGCGCGGCTTTTATTATTGAATGCCTCACAGATAATCGCAATCGCACGAGCGCGAACATCAAGCACCTATTCTCGCTGTATGGAGGAAGCCTAGGATCGCCCAACAGCGTATTGTGGCAATTTGAAAAAAAGGGCATGATAGGGATAAAGGATATTAATGAAGACACTGAGCTTATGCTTATAGATGAAGGTGCTGAAAACATTGAAAAAACAGACAGCTTATTCACCCTAACGTGCGACGTCGCGGCGCTTGAAAAGCTTAAAAAAATCCTTGAAACAAAAGAAATACACATTGAATTCGCGGATATTGAATATATTCCCAAAAATACCGCGGATGTATCGAACCAAGCGACAAAAGAAAAGATAGAAAAATTCATATCCGATATTGAGGAACTGGAAGAAGTAAATAACTATTATACGAATGCGAATATCTAACCGTGAAATTATCTTGGGTATTGACCCGGGGCTTTCGAACACAGGATTTGGTATAATAGCGATAGGCAACAAAGGATCGCTATCAATGATAGGGTGTGGATGCATTACAACGAAAAAAAAGACTGATTTTGCTAAACGATTGGGCGATATTACAAAGCACGTAGAGAATATCATAAAAAAACATTCGCCGACTCGCGCGGCCATTGAAAGCCTTTTTTTTTACAAAAACGTTTCAAGCGCCCTTAAGGTTGGGCAGGCAAAAGGCGCGGTTATCGCTACATGCAACCATTTTCAAATCCCCATACAAGAATACACTCCGCTTGAAATAAAACAATCAATTACAGGCTACGGAAAGGCTGACAAAAACCAAGTTCAACAAATGGTAAAAATTATTCTTCGCCTCTCTTCTATTCCGAAGCCAAATCACGCCTCTGATGCGCTGGCAGTAGCAATATGCTGCGCGCATAGTAAAAATTTTCAAAACAAACTATGAAAAATCATAAAAAAATCGCCATGGTCTCGGTCCACAGCGATCCTCTTGCCACAATGGGCTCGCACGAAGCCGGCGGGCAAAACGTCTATGTCAATGAGCTTGGCCGCGCGTTGAGCCGCCTTGGCTGGGAAGTGGATATATTCACGCGCGCGGACAGAAAACGAAAAAAAATCGTCGTCTCTGTAAACAAAAGAGTGCGCGTCATCCGCTTGCACGCGGGGCCTATGAGATACGTCCCAAAAAGCAAGCTTTTGCCCCATCTTCCTGAGTTTATCGGAAATCTCCTGTCGTGGCAAAAAGCGAACAACGCCACATACCACCTCCTGCACGGCCACTACTGGGATGGAGGCTGGGTGGTATCAAGGCTTAAAAATATCTTGCAAGTGCCCGCAGTTGAAACATTTCATTCCCTCGGAATCATACGCTACAATATTTTAAAAAATTTCGAGGCTCAAAGCGCTGACTCGGAAGAATTTAAGAATAGAATCTCTACAGAAAAAGAAATCATTAAATCTTCAGAAAGAATAATTGCTGAGAGTCCGTATGAAAAAGAAGATCTGATAAAATTTTACAGCGTCAATCCTTCAAAAATAAAAATAATCCCTGCCGGAGTTGATCCAAAAAAATTCAAGCCGCTTGACAAAAAAATCTGCCGTCAGATGCTTAAACTCGATGAGGACGCAATCATCATACTCTATATCGGAAGGCTTGAATGGAGAAAAGGCATAGGGACTCTTATTTCCGCGTTTGCCAAACTCCTAAAAATGAATCCGACGTCGGATGACGACATACGGCTTATGATTGTCGGCGGAAGCGTTGGCAAAAGAGGAAACGCCAATGATAAAAAAGAATGCAAGCGCTTAAAGGAAGTTGCCATTCAAAAAGGCGTTGAACAACAAGTGTCGTTTATCGGGCAAATAAGCCAAGACAAGGTAAAATACTATTACAACTCCGCGAATATCTGCGTTGTTCCTTCGTACTACGAGCCTTTTGGCATTGTGCCACTGGAGGCAATGGCCTCTGGAGTCCCCACTATAGCATCAAGCGTGGGCGGCCTTCAATACAGCATTAAAGACAATAAAACAGGACTTCAGGCCCCCCCGAGAGCTTCTAATATTTTTGCGGAAAAAATAAACATGCTTCTCACAAATCCCCTATTGGCGGAAAAGCTTATTGCAAACGCTAAAATACGAGTTAAAGAAAAATTTACCTGGCCCACGGTCGCAAAAGAGTTTAGCGATCTCTATTCCTCGCTTATACACAATAACCATGAAAAAAAAACTTAATATAGCGCTTATCGCTCCAATTGAAGAAACCACTCCTCCAAAAAAATATGGGGGCACGGAGCTGGTAGTCTACAACTTATGCGAAGGATTGGTTGAGCGCGGGCACCGCGTGACCCTCATGGCATCAGGCGGTTCAAAAACGCGAGCGCGCCTTATACCACTCACCAAAAAACCATTACGAAATGATGTGTTCGGTCAAGACGAAAAGACACGCGAGATAGTAAAACTCCAAAAAATCGCCGAGTCAATAGAAATGTTAAGGAAAGAAAAATTTGATATCGTGCATAATCACATAGGCTGGAGGCTTTTGCTTTTTTCAAATCTCATAGGACACAAAATGGTAACCACCCTTCATGGCCCCCTCAATATCGGCTATCAAAATTATGTCTATAACGCTTTTCGCAATTCTCCGTATGTAAGCATAAGTAATAACCAAAGAATTCCAAACTCAAAACTTAATTTTATCGCGACTGTCTATAATGGAATTGATGTAAAAAAATTTTCATATAATCCCTCTCCAAAAAATTATGTCGCTTTTTTAGGGAGAATGTCTCCCGAGAAAGGGCCCAAAGAGGCCATACTTGCGGCGAAAAAAGCCAAAATCCCCCTCATTATGGCGGCAAAAATTGATGTAGTTGATAAAAAATATTTTACCAAAGAAATCCGCCCGCTCATTGACGGAAAGCGGGTAAAATTTATCGGCGAAGTCGGGCCCAAAGAAAAAAATAATCTCTTAAAAAATGCCCTTGCGCTTTTTGCGCTCATTCAATGGCGCGAACCATTTGGGCTTTTTGTCATTGAGGCTATGGCGTGCGGAACTCCCGTCATAGCCACGCCCAAAGGCGCACTTCCCGAACTGATAATAAACAATGCAACGGGATTTTTCGCAGATAACCCCAATGATGCCGCGAAAAAACTTCTTGCCATCTCTCACATCTCGCGAAGCAGGTGCCGAGAGCATGTTGAAAAAAATTTCTCCCTTGAAACTATGGCGGAAAACTACGAAAAAGCGTACTATAAGGTCTTAGGCATGTAAGAGGTCCGTTTGGATGAAACAGCGCAAATACGTGCTACGCTGTTTTTTTGCGCTTTAGTAGGAACAAAAAAAATGCTATAATAACATAAAGAAAAACTCACTTAATACAAAACCGTGAATATAAAAAAGAAAAAAAAATTGAAAATTGCGGTGCTTGCCCCTATTTGGCTTAGAATTCCGCCCAAAAAATACGGCGGCACTGAATGGATTATCTATTATCTGGTGGAAGAGCTTAAAAAACGAGGACATGACGTCACATTATTTGCCTCAGGAGACTCCCCGGTCTCAACCAAGCTCTCCTCCGTATACCCCCGATCCCTTTTTGACGACAAAATACCGTGGACAAACCAATCGTGGACGCTACTTCATGTTTCGGAGGCGCTGCGACAATCTCATAAATTCGACATAATCCATTCTCACGTTGACCAATATGACCTTTATTTTGCGCCCTTTGTGTCCACGCCAATAGTCGCCACTATGCACAACAGGCTTTTTTCGGGAAATCCCAACAACACCCGCATTCAAATATACAAGCACTTCCATAAACACAGGCTCGTAGCCATAAGCCATTCGCAAAAAAAGCTCGCGCTCAAACAAAATAAATATAATTTTGTCGGCGTCGTGTATAATGGCATTGACATTAAAAATTTTGCCTTCAATCCAAAAGGCTCGGATACATTTATTTGGATCGCGAGATTCTCAAGAGAAAAAGGGGTTGAAAACGCCATACGCGCCGCGCGCGCTCTTGGGGTAAAGCTTAAACTCGCGGGAAGAATTGATTACAGCGAAAAAAAATATTTCAAGAAAAAAATTAAACCCTTTATTGACGGAAAACAAATACGATATGTGGGAGAGATTAGCAAGGCGCAAAAATCAAATTTTTTTGGAAATGCGAAAGCGCTTCTCTATCCTATAGAATGGGATGAACCCTTTGGGCTTGTTATGGCCGAGGCGCTCGCGTGCGGTACTCCTGTTATAGCGTATAACCGCGGGTCGGTTCCAGAAATAGTAAAGGACAAAAAGGTCGGATTTGTCGTAAAAAACAACATTCGCTCTCTTATGAGTGCCATGAGGCAGGTCGACTCTATTGATAGAATAAAGTGTCGAAAACACGTTGAAGACAATTTTACCATTGAGCGCATGGTGGACGGGTATGAAGACATATATTATAAAACACTAAACCGAAAATCATGGAAATGATACCGGGCATTCGGGAAATATTCACGCACGAGCTCAAGCAACTCAATCTCGCGCCTTCAATACCTCCAAAAGAACATATCCAACTTAGGCGGCGATGGTATACGACTCCGTGCAAAGACCGCGCTGGCAGAAAATATATGTTCAAGGGCCTTTTGGCGGGGAGCGAAAAATACAGGCTTGCGCGCGAAATCCATTTCAATCGTTTCTTGAAAAAAATTCAGATTTATAAAAAACTCAACACGCAAAAACTCGCTCATTCAAAAATTTCTAAAAACTCAACATGGATATTGCTTGAATTCATACCGGGAAAACCGTGCGGGCTGTATTTTGATTTTACGGTAGGCGCGGATAAAAAAATATATATTAAACAATTTGCGCACAATATCGCGGAGCTGCAAAAAATCCCCGCTTTACATGTAAAAAAAATAGACGAAACATTGCGGACGCGCCTTGCGCCATATTATGTAAGCCTACTCGAAGGCTTCAAATCAGAAATCCTAGAGACGATACCGCAAAAAACTTATAATATCGCTATACAAAAAATACAAAGGAGTGCAGCACTTTTAAAAAAGCATCTCGTGCTAGCACACGGCGACACAGCGCTTTCAAACCACATCTTGGGAACGGATAAAAAAATTTATCTTATGGATTGGGAGCAATGCCACGTTGATAATATGGCATTTGATCCATGTTTTTTATGGATACAAACATGGAAAAATCCCGAATGGAGAAAAGACTTTTTGAAAGAATATATGGCAAAAATACAGAATGGTTCGCTCTTCAAAAAACTTGTTCCAGTTATGATACTTTATTTTTCTTTACGAGAAATAGGCTTATGGGTGCGCTCAAAGCACGACACACATTCCTGGAGCGTTATTGAAGGAAAAAAAATAGCTCTTGTTGATCCAAGAAAAATACAAAATAGGCAAGCCCTCGTTTCACATAAAAAAACGCTTTCGCGAGCGCTCACAAAGCCTCTTTCATTTTTACAAAACGTGTAAACATATGCGCTTAGCACATGATCTTTGGATCGCGGGTGGGTATTATATTGATTTTGATATGCTTGACGAGTTAAGAATTATCGGGCCCAACAACCATCTCTACTGCGGACTCATTGATATTCCTCGCCATAAAATCATTATCAAAAAAATAATTTCCAAAAAACGGGGGTACGCTGTGGAAGTGTCTGGTGTATTTTTGACAAAAAATATTAATCTCTATTCTCCCGCCATGGAAGATATACGCGAGATGAGAGAGCTTATTGGGCGCTCGTACCAAGAAAAGCCGTTTGTTTCCTTTTTGGAGGTGCGCCGCCAATATTCCGACAAGATGGTTCCCCACTCCATTGAACATAAAAAAATAAAAGGGAAAAACCATATCAACTATAAAAGATTTTACGGCGAGCAAAAAAATTATCAAGCAACCTTCATCTTCCCTCAAAAAACAAAAGTGGATGAGGTGAAGCATCCGTACCGAGGGCATACGATAACGGGAAAATACAAAGATATTCCATTTACTTTGATTGCGGAAACAAATGACTGCTCCGTTAAACAAAACATTCCTACAATGTTTGTAATAAAAAGACCGCCTACAAAAATCTTTAAAAAAATTGACAAAAAAAACGAAGAGGGCTCAATGATACATTACTTTTGGAAGCGCACCGAGGCGGAAATTAAGCATTTGGTGGAATGGGGAAAAACATCGGGCGATAGTTTTGGGACGATTTTTCCGCGAGACTGGATGGAGTCTGCCGATCTTGGGGTACATGATCTCTCGCCGCATGCGCGCGACTACATGTATTACGCAAGCTTAAAAAACGTAACGCGAGAGGGTGAGAGCTGGCACGAAGACGTTGTGGGGGAATACCGTTATCAGCACGAGCTTGCCGGAAAAGATATTTTTGACAGGCACATGATTGATATTGAGCCTCGACACATTATCGGCCTTAAGCTTCTGACAAAAAAATATCTAAAAAATCCGGAAACAAGAAAAAAAACGCGCTCAATTGCGAACTATATTCTTAGTAAGGCGCGCGAAAACTCTCTTATTGTATTCAAAAAAGATACGGAAACGGGAAAGTTTTATTCTCATGGAAATTGGCGCGACTCGGAGTATGCTTACAAGAAAATTTCCGAAAGCGTCGCGCCGTTTGATGTTAACTGTGTTTTTTATCCGGAAGCATTAAAGGTGATAAGCTTATTTCAAAAAGAACTTGGCCTTGACATCGCTGACATCCACTCGCTTATAAAAAAATGGGAGCGCACAAAAGGCTGGTATGCGTTTAAAAATTCCGATGGGACTCGCGCCTATTCGCTGGCTCTCTATGACATTAAAGAAAAAAACGAAAAAATCGACTTCAAGCAATTAAAAGTCAATCACCTTGATGAATCGTATCTTTTTACGTATCGGGACTGCGCCATTGAAGAGGTTATGAGTTTTTGCAAAAGGCTTATGGATGAAAAGTATTTCTACACACATTCCGGACCCACGATTATTGCAAAAAACAACCATTTTGGATACACTACACTTGACTACCATGGCGTAGTTATTTGGACAAAACAGGTAGCCTTTGCCGTATTGGGTCTATCAAAACATTTAAAAATAGGAATTGCGCGAGGATGGGATAAAAAAATACTTGCCGAGATAAAGCAAGCCATTCTCGAAACCTGCGAAGCCATAATCTCGGCCTTTGTGGGACTGGAGGCCATTCCCGAACTCCATTACGATAAAGACGGCGAGCCAAAATTTTACACTGAGCAAAAATTCTCCGGATCACAGATGTCAAAAGTGCAGCTTTGGTCTGCCGTTGGCGCTCGAAGAATATTAAGAAAATATTCAGAGCTCGTAACCTCTCCAAGATATAAAAAAATATAAAATTATGCGTTCTGAAATTCGCAAAGACTATATTCAAGACGAGTACGTCATAATCGCCCCTAAGCGTGGCAAGCGCCCCAACGATATCGTCATCCATTGCGTGCCGATAAAAAAACCTGCGGGCATATGCGTCTTCTGCCCCGGCACCGTAGAAAAAAATAATACCGTGCTTGCCACGCAATCCACACGCTCTAAAAAATGGGATATCATGGTAATACCCAATAAATTCTCTGCTGTTACGCTTGATAACACGCGCGCGTACGGCCAGCAAGAAGTGGTGATTGAGACGGCTAAACATACCGAGCAATTTCACAAACTTTCAGACGGGCATGTGGCGAAAATTCTTGAAGTATACGCCCAGCGAACAAAGATTATTTCGGAAAACCAAAAAATAGAATATATTCTCATACACAAAAACACCGCCGGCGCGGGCGCCTCTATCCAGCACACGCACTCACAGATATTTGCCACATCCTTTCTTCCTCCGCATCTTTTGGATAAATCGCAAAAAGTCCAGGCATACAAACTTGAACATGGCCGATGCGTTTACTGTGACGTAATAAAGAAAGAATCCAAGGGCCCGAGGATGGTGTATCAAGATCAAAATGTCATCACATTCACTCCCTATGCCTCCATGTATAATTACGAATGCTGGATTATGCCCGTAAGGCACATTGATAATATTACTCTCTTAAGCGCGCAGGAGAGGCTTTCGTGGGCAAAAATCCTCAAACGCATCCTTGGTAAAATTTCTATGCTAAAGCTTCCATACAACTTCTATTTTCATCAAGTCGTACACGACGAAGACCAGCACCTCTATATGAAAATAGTGCCGCGGGGAAGCGTTTGGGCGGGAGTAGAAATAGGATCAGGCGTTATTATTAATCCTATCGCACCCGAAGAGGCGGCGAAATACTATAGGAAATAATTTTGAATTTCGACTTTTGAGTAATTAAATTTTTAAAAATTCGAAATTGATTCAAAATTCGAAATTCTAAATTAAAAATTTTCGTTATGAAATACATCATAGGCGTCGATGTGGGCGCCACAAAAATTGCCGCTGGACTCGTATACAACAACCAGGTTCCAAAGGTTATTAAAATTCCTACGGAGGCGCATCTGGGAAAATCAAAAATTATTGCGAATATTATCAAGGTGATTAAAATATTTGATAACCCAAAAATACACGCTATTGGGGTGGGCATTGCCGGTCAGATAAACTCGCGCGATGGACTAGTCATATCAAGCCCAAACCTGCCGAAAAATTTCAAAAATGTCGCTCTTACGAAAATAATTAAAAAAGAATTCGCGAAAGATGTATCCATTGATAATGATGGTCACTGCTTTGCGCTTGCCGAAGCCGTGTACGGAGCTGGAAAAAAATATGAATTTGTTGTAGGATTAACTTTCGGAACCGGAATTGGCGGAGGAATTGTCATGCACAAGCGTGTCTTGAGCGGCTCACAGGGAATTGCTGGAGAATTCGCGCATACCACCATTGCTGAAAATGGTCATCCCTGCGGATGTTCAAAGCGCGGACATCTTGAATCCTACGCATCGGGAACTGGAATGGTGAGCCTCTATCAAGAACTTACCGGAAAAACAAAAGATACTTTTTATATTGAAAATAAGGCCATTGAGGGAGAAGCCGCGGCAAAGCGAGTCATATCCATAATGTCCGACGCCTTGGGCATAGGGCTCTGTAATATTATTATCTCGCTCAACCCCGATATTATTATTGTCGGCGGGGGTCTTGTGCGAGTAAAGGCGCTTTGGAGGTCAGCGTTTGCAGTGGCGCGAAAAGAAAATCCATTTTTAGTCTCAAAAAAAACAAAAATAGTTCGCGCGAAGCTAAAGGAAAAGGCAAACATCCTTGGCGCCGCCCTTATAACAGAAAAATAATCTCCCACGCGTTATTTTTACGCAACAACGTGCGCATCGCATGTTTTCATTTTTCTTTTTACTATGTCTCAATTTTTTCCAAATCGCAGTAATCAAAAAACAGAAAAGCGCAGGCCACTTTTTAGTAGAAATCACAATACAAGACCTTCAAAAATCAGGTCTTTCTTTAAATATATCATCAATAGCGCAATTATCGGAATCCTCGGCACTGGGATCGCGGGTGTTGCTTTTATTTCGTGGGTATCACGAGATCTTCCAAATCCAAATAAAATAATTGACCGTGAAGTCCCCCTTACTACCAAGATATATGACCGAACGGGGCAAACAGTGCTATACGAAATACACGGGGCCGAAAAGAGAACGGCTATTAGTCTTGCCGATATTCCACAATATGCCATTCAGGCGACCATTACCGCGGAAGACCGTGGATTTTATGAACACAGGGGGTTTAGTGTCGCTGGAATTATTCGTTCGATAATTAAAAATATTGCATCACAAGAGAGGGTTGGAGGATCCACTATTACGCAGCAGCTTGTAAAAAACGCCATTCTCTCCTCGGAAAAAACATACACTCGGAAAGCAAAAGAATTGATCCTCTCATATCAGATTGAAAAAAAATTCTCAAAAGACGATATTTTAAAAATGTATTTTAATGAAATCCCCTACGGTTCGGTGGTGTATGGAATTGAAGCGGCATCGCAGACTTTTTTTGGCAAAAGCGCAAAAGACATAACGCTTGCCGAGGCCGCTATACTTGCCGCGATTCCACAGGCTCCGACATATTACTCCCCGACAGGAAATCATACGGATAAGCTCTCTGACAGACAAAAATGGGTTTTGGACAGCATGGCTAAACTTGGTTACGTCACTGCGGAAGAAGCGCGGGCCGCAAAAGAAGAAAAGATAACATATCGCAAGTCGCTGGAAAATATTGTCGCGCCCCACTTTGTTATGTTCGTAAAAGAATATCTCACTGAAAAATACGGCGAAAAAACCGTTGGCGAGGGAGGCCTCAAAATCATTACAACGCTTGATAGAGACAAGCAAAAATTCGCCGAAGATGCAATAAATAACCGTGTTGAAAAAAACAAACAATATAACGCCTCCAATGCCGCGTTACTGTCTCTTGACCCAAAAACAGGACAAATTCTTGCCATGGTCGGATCCGCAGATTATTTCAATGAAGAAATTGACGGGCAGGTTAATGTCACAACTCGCGCGCGCCAACCCGGTTCATCGTTTAAGCCAATTGTATACGCGGCCGCGTTTAAAAAAGGCTACACTCCGGAAACAGTTCTTTTTGATGTAGAGACAAAATTTATAAATTTTGACGGTAAAGAATATGCCCCAAAAAATTATGACCTCAAAGAACACGGGACTGTAACACTTCGCCAGGCTCTCGCGGGATCGCTCAATATTCCAGCGGTTAAAGTGATTTATCTCACTGGCATAAACAACGTGCTTGACCTCGCTGACGAGCTCGGCTACGCAACGCTTAAAGACCGGTGGCGTTTTGGCCTTTCTCTGGTATTGGGCGGAGGCGAAGTAAAGCTGCTTGAGCACGCCAACGCATTTGCCGTATTTGCCCGCGAAGGCGAATTTCATCCAACCACGGGTGTTTTGCGCGTTGAGAATAAAGATGGAGAAATTTTGGAAGAGTATAAAGAAAAAAAATCCAAGGTTTTGGAAACGGAGATCGCCCGCCAAATCACAAGCATTCTCTCTGACAATTCGGCACGCTCCTTTATTTTTGGAGAAAATAATTCATTAACGCTTAAAGATCGTGCCGTTGCCGTAAAAACTGGCACCACAAACGACTATCGCGACGCGTGGACACTCGGATACACACCATCGCTTGTAGCGGGAGTATGGGTGGGAAATAATGATTTTTCAGCCATGAAAAAAGGCGCTGACGGATCGGTTGTTGCCGCGCCCATCTGGAACGCGTACATGGCAGCCGCGCTCGCAAACACCCCCGTTGAAAATTTTATCCAGCCGGAACTAAACACCCTTGATAATCCTGTGCTTAATGGTTCTATGAAAGATGGTCTTAAAGTTAAGGTTGATACAATATCAGGAAAACTCGCGACAGAGTATACTCCAGCAGATTTTATTGAAGAAAGAACCTATCGAGTGCTTCATTCTATTCTCTATTACATAAACAAAGACGATCCTCGAGGCACTCCTCCTCAAAACCCCAATACAGATCCTCAATTTGAAATATGGGAATCCGCAATACAAGACTGGGGCAAGCGAAATAATATTATATCCGAAGAGCCTCCAACTGAATATGATGATGTTCATACTCCCCAAAACCAGCCCACGGTGGCAATATTCTCTCCCCAAAATAATGCAGTTATAGCTTCACGAAATATTTTTATAGACACGCAAGCATATTCCCCAAGAGGCATTCAGAGGATAGAATATTATCTTGGCGGCAAGCTTATTGGAGAAAAATATTTCGAACCGTATTCACTCTCTATATTGCTAGATAATAATGACATTCCTAACGGATCAACAACATTGCGCGTATCGGCATATGATCAAGTAGGAAACGTTAAGCAAGCCTTTGTTGATGTTGTGCTCAATCTTCCAAAAATATCTCCGGGCGCTATATTTGAATACCCAAAAGATGGAAAAATTCTTAATAAAAATTCTTTTCCATTGGATATCGCTTTTGATATTTCTAGGCCGCAAAACATAGATACCATAAACGCATATGCTGAATTCCCAGGAAAAACAAAACAGCTTATTGGATCATCGCGCCAAGTTACCGAAACCAGGGTAATGGTGCCATGGTCGCAATACCCGGGTCCGGGAATTTATGGCCTATATTTTAGTGTTGTAAATAAAGACGGATATATGTATCAAGGAGAAAAGATACTTATTGAGATACAATAAATACCGCATTCTCTTAAGGTTTCTATAAAAACACCTTCTTGATTCGAGAGGGTTTTTGACATACATCTCTCGTATTTATTGTATCTACCAATAAAAATTTTTACGCGCGCGATAATTCTTAATCCTATTGTTTTATGGGCATTATTATATACATATATCCGCTTACGTTTTTTGGTTTTATAATGCAGGGGTTCGCGTCATCAATTACCTCCATTATTAATTCATGAGAATCAATGTTTTGCAGTCCATCAAGAATGTATTTATAATTTAATACAATGCTATTTTTTTTTCCCTGCATGGCGCAAGAAATCTTGCAAATATTTTCTCCTACCTGGCTATTTCCCGATCGAATAACCACCTCTTTGGTTTCTGGTAAAAATTCTAAGATCACATCAAATATTCCTCCTCTTGAAAAAAGGCTGGTTGTTTTTATGGCCTGAATAAATTCTTCCGTGTTTCCTTCAAATGATGTTTCAAATTTTTGAGGGATAATCTGCTTATAGTCTGGGTACTGGCCCTCTATGAGGCGAGAGGTAAATTCAATGCCACCGACCGTAAAAACTATTTGATTTTCAGAAAAAGATATTTGTACATCGTCAATATCATCAATATCTGTTGCCGTCTTAATATTATGTAAAATCCTTGAAAATTCATAAAGGGACCGTGCCGGAATAATAATTCTTTGTTCTTCTGTTTTTTCTTTTTGCGACCCCTTTATTGGAATCATTTTTTCTGTGAGCCTATAGCTGTCGGTGGCGGCTAAAATAAGAGAGTTTTCTAAAAAAATAGCCAAAACTCCGCAAATTTCCGGGCGTGATTCATTTATAGAAACCGAGAAAATTACCTGTGAGATTGCTTTTTTAAAATCATGTATATCGCAGGTGTATGATGTTTTTTTATTAATTTTTGGAATAAGCGGATAGTCTGAGGGGGGTGCCCCCTTTATTTTTGTCTTATAATTTTTACACTGAATTTCTAAAATAGGTTGTGCTTGATTTTTATCTAAAGAAATATTAACTTTTTCTTTTGGCAACAATTGTATATAGTCACTCATAAGTTTTGCGGGTAGGGTATAAGAACCCGCTTCTTCTATTTTTCCTCGAATAACGCAACTTACGCCTATTTCTAGATTTGTCGCGATAAGTCTTATAATACTATCTTCCACTTGCAATAATACATTATTAAGTATTGGAAGGCTAATATTTTTAGATGATACTGGAGATACAAGCGACAACCCGTATTTTAAATTTTCTTGGGTACATGTAAACTTCATAAATATTATTTTAATTTATATAAATATATAATAGTAATAGTAGTAAGCGCTGTTGATATGTGTGGAAGTGTGGTTTTTATGTGTTATAAGAGTAGTTTTATTTTTTTTTTACATAATATCTTGTTGAGTGTGGTGGGATAAAATATGAATAAACTGTGAATAAGAAAATAATTATTTTTAAAATAATTAAAACACACTTTTTATACTCATTATATACACAGCATATTAACTATAGAGTTTTTCCCTTAATGACTCTATATCTTGGCGGAGCTTGTTGTCAAAATTAATTGCCCTGCTTATTTTTGAATACGCGTGTATCGCTGTTGTGTGGTCTCTTTTACCAACTTCTTGTCCAATAAAGGGATAGGAGCTTTTTATTTCTTCTCTCATAAGAAACATTATAATTTGTCTAGGTAGAGCAAAATTTTTCTTTCTGCATATCCCCATAATATCATCTATTTTTATATCAAAATATTGCGCAACCGTATTTATTACATGTTTTGGAGTAATTGATTTTTTTTGTTGAGTCGGGTTTGTTGTTTGGATAATTTTTTTTGCAATGTCATACATCGACGAATTGTTATGGAGTTGCGTATGAGCAATTATGCGATTTAGGGCGCCCTCAAGCTCGCGAACATTGTTTTGAATATTTTCTGCTATAAGATGGAGAATTTCTGACGCGAGAGAAAAGTTTTTTTCTTTGCATTTTGTTTCAAGAATGGCGATTCTCGTTTCTAGGTCAGGCGAAGAAATATCGGCGATCATGCCCCATTCAAAGCGCGAAACAAGCCTATGTTCAAGCGCCGGTATCGCTTTCGGCGGCCTATCCGAGCTAATGACAATTTGTCTGTTGTTTTGATGAAGAGCATTAAAAGTATGAAAAAATTCTTCTTGAGTGCCCTCTTTTCCAGCCAAGAATTGTATGTCATCAATTAATAAAACATCCACAGACCGGTAGATATTCTTAAATTTATCAGTGACATTTGACGATATTGATTTAATAAAGTCATTGGTAAATTTTTCACACGAAACATACAAAACCTTTTTCTCAGCCTCGTGTACGGCTTTGTTGCCGATAGCCTGTAAAAGATGGGTTTTTCCCAGCCCCACACCGCCATAAATAAAGAGCGGATTATAAACATTTCCTGGTTTTTCCGCTACCGCAATGCATGCCGCGTGGGCCAGCTCATTGGCCTTACCTATAATAAAATTATTAAACGTGTATCGAGGATTAAGCCCGATTTCATGAACGGCGTTGCTTGGTGGTTTATAGACATTTTCTTTTAATGAAACCTTGTCGGTGTGATATTCTATGTATGCTGGATTATTTCTACTTACAACTACCTGATATACAACTTCACGAACATGGTTATCTGATATTTTTTGAAGAGACTTTATTATATCGCTATGATATTTTTTTTCAAACCAGGCTTTTGTAAAAGTATTGGGAACTCCAACTATTACTTTGTTTTGTTCCCATGAGACTATGAAGGTATTTTTAAACCATGTCATAAAATTCGCCCTACTCAGCGAAATTTCAAGTTCACCCAGAGCAGATTGCCAGAGCTGATTTTTATCCATATGTATTTGTTTATTTTTAAATTTTTGGGCAAACAAGGAGTACTAGGAGAAAAACAACTTGTATTATAGCATGAGAATTATTATAAGGGAATTATTATTTTTTGTTAATAACATGTGCATGAACTGTTTATAATTTTTTCAACAACTCTATTTTTTTGT
>CAYJWS010000002.1:42413-44198 GCA_964373925.1 uncultured Gammaproteobacteria bacterium | reverse complement strand
GCATTTTTACCACTCTATTGGATACTCAATCACCACACTATTTGACGAAGAGCCGTTTTAGGTGAATATCATCTCTGAAGTAAGATATCCAACGCCAAATGGGTATTCATAAGAAAGAAATTCAAGCTTATAATTCATGTCCTCAATAGCGCAAAAAAGCATTGCAAGGACCTTGTGGCAACAGATAGAGGCTTCCTCTATTTGTTTTTCATCAAGCTCCATAAAACCCCTTACGTCTTTATTTTTAATGAGTTCTATGATTTTTTTATTAAAAATTACTCCTTTTTTTGAGTATCCTCCGGGAGCATCCTTTGTAAGGCAATGGGAAAGATCGCCGGACGCAATTATAGCATAGCGCTTATTTATTTTATGAAGCTGTCTTTTGAGAAAATTGCCAAAGGCGCAATGCTCGGCAAGGCTAAGCCCTGAAGGATTAATGGGAACAATCGGAATATTCTTTAGGTGCTGAAGAAGGAAAAAGAGGGGAATGCTTGTGCCATAATCTATCTTTGGAGTGCTGGAAAGGACAATAGACGCGTCTTTTTTAAACTCAACGCATGAGCGTAATTCTTGCATAGTTTCAACATCTCCTTTGAAGTTGAGCTTTGTTGAGTGATCTCCAAAATCTTCAAAAGTCGCTTCATATTCCGGATAAAAATTGATATGAAAGGCGTCTGTAAGTATTTTTCCGTGAGGAGAAAAAATTATGATTGATTCCGGCTGCGCGGCATACAAATCCTGCTCAAGTTTTTTATAGGCTTTTGTGGTTTTTTTCAGTTTTTTTAAACTTTCTTTTCCAATAGTCGGAATTAAAAGCGGAGGATGGGGAGTGATTGCGGAAAATACGATAGGCATAGGCGTGATTATGAGTTATGTGGCTTGAGACTGTATAAAAAATAAAATTGTCATTCTCCCGAACGCTTTCGGGGGAATCCAGTAAATTAAGACATTTTATTCTTTTAGATCTCTCGAAAGTCTTCGGGGGGAACCCCATAACAGTATTCTTAGAGTCTCAATTTAAAGACTATTATGATAAGATTTTTTTGCTTACTTATATTATCCCATATATCTATTTTTTTTTCAATTTTTTGCATTTTATTAAGCTTTTAAGATTCGTGTTTTACTGATATAATAATTGCATGATAAAACGTGTTTTTCTTTCAATAAATGTAGCAGAGGAGGCGCAAAAGAGCATTAAAAAAATACTCTTACAGCTAAAAGAAAAAAATTTTAGCAGGGTTATTTCATTCGTAAAACCGGAAAACTTGCATTGCACGCTCCATTTTTTGGGAAACAGGACGTATGAGGAGATTGCGAATATATCAAGGATAGTTTCCAGTCGCCTTGCTATTTATAAGCCGTTTGAGATAACTTTAGGGAATTTTTCCGGATTTCCCAATATGAAATTTCCCAAGGTTTTGTACCTTGAGGGGAATGGAAATTCAGAATATATCGGCATGATCCAAACAAACTTGATGGAAGGGCTTGAATCCTTGGGCATACAAGTTGATAAAAGGCCCTGGGTTTGCCACTTTACTCTAGCTCGCATCAAAGAAAAAATCGCGATTGATATAAAAGATATACACATAGAGACTGCGATATTTCGAGTAAAAGAAGTTTTTCTTATGGAGAGCAGGCTCCGAGAAAGCGGACCCGAATATTTTATAATTGAAAAATTTCCCTTAGGATGATTTTTGTAAATTTAGAGCGTTGAATAATTCATTTACTGTCATTCCCCCGAACGCTTTCGGGGGAATCCAGACTTTTCGTTTGCATCTGTGGATC
>CAYJWS010000002.1:4279-42313 GCA_964373925.1 uncultured Gammaproteobacteria bacterium | reverse complement strand
GCGAGGATGACAAAAGTTAGTATTTTATTTTTATTTCACAGCGTGATATTATGAAATATGAAATTTTAGGAGTTAGGATTGATGATTATACTCATGAAGAATGTATCCGCGAGATCAAAAGTCTGCTTGAGCATGAAAAACAACATTTTATAGCCACTCCCAATCCGGAGTTTGTTATTTTGGCGCAAAAAGATAAAGAATTTTTTTCCATACTGAATTCTACCAGTATGTCTTTGCCCGATGGGATAGGGATGCTTTTCGCGAATATTTTTTTACATAAAAAAATTATTCATCGCGTAACCGGCAATGATGCCATACATATCATTGCGGGCATTGCCGAACAAAAAAGTTATTCAATATATCTTCTCGGCGGGGATAGGGGAGTTCCGAAAAAAGCAGGAGAGGTTTTGAAGAAAAAATATCCTAATATGCAAATTGCGGGAACGTATGATAGGCCGGTGCAAGACGTAAAAAATATTGAAACAGAAGTTTTAGAAAATATTCAAAGGGCAGTGCCCGATATTCTGTTTGTAGCACTGGGGCATGGCAAGCAAGAAAAGTTTATTTTTTATAATCTGTCAAAATTTCCATCAGTTAAAATTGCCATTGGAGTCGGAGGCGCCATAGATTATCTATCAGGCGCGAAAAAGCGCGCTCCAAAGTGTATCCAAAAAATCGGCTTTGAATGGTTGTATAGGCTTATTTTAGAACCAAGGCGATGGAAGAGAATTGTTGACGCAGTGATTATTTTTCCTTATCTTGTTTTGAGAGGAAGATAGCTGTCGGTTATGTTATTTGCCAATGATTTTACATTTTGTATTTCTATTAAAATTAATTTTTTTTACATTAATATTTTTTTATAACTGTGGATTGAAATAATAAATTCTATTTATTTGAAAAAATAAGATTTTTTGCTATAATTTATATATGAAAGTACGAACGCGATTTGCGCCAAGTCCGACGGGATATCTCCATGTGGGAGGGCTACGAACAGCCCTTTATACTTTTTTATTTGCCAAGCATAATAAGGGTGAGTTTTTGCTTCGCATTGAAGATACTGACCAAGCCAGATATGTTGAAGGCGCTATTGAGGACCTGAAGAATATTCTAGCTCATATGCAATTGCCGTGGGACGGGGAGGTGTTGGTGCAGTCAGAGAGAACAAAAATATATCAGAAAGCGGCAGAGGAGCTGGTAAAAAACGACAAAGCGTATTATTGTTTTTGCAGTACTGATCGCCTGCAGGAATTAAGAAAGCGACAAGTTGCTAATAAGCAACACATAGGATATGACGGTTTATGCCGGAGCATTGCTCAAGAAGAGGCGGTTATGCGCAAAGAAAAAGAGCCCTATGTTATACGGCTGAAGATGCCAAAAAGCGGAATATGCGATTTTTATGATCTTGTTCGGGGGAACGTGCAGTTTGCGTACAGCCGCGAGGAGGATAGTATTATTCTAAAGTCTGACGGTTTTCCGATATATCACCTTGCTCACGTTGTTGATGACCATGAGATGAAGATAACCCACCTGATTCGGGGAGAGGAGTGGCTTTCATCCGTGCCAAAGCATATTGCGCTATGGCAGGCGTTTGGCTGGGAGATTCCCGAGTACGCCCATCTTTCTTTAATTGTGAATCCCGACAAGACAAAGCTTTCAAAAAGGCAGGGAGACGTGAGTGTGGAGTCATATCTGGAAAAAGGATATCTTAAAGACGCGCTTTTGAATTTTATACTTTTATTAGGGTGGAACAGCGGCACTGAAAAAGAAATATTTTCTCTTGATGAGATGATAAAAGAATTTTCTATTGAAAAAATACATACATCTCCAGCGGTTTTTAATATTGAAAAGCTCGATTGGATGAATGGATGTTATATTAGATCAAAAACAGTGGCCGAGTTGTTGGGATTGAGCCTTCCATATCTTCAAAAGACGAGATTGGTAGGGGAGAAGTACGACAAAAAATATCTTGAAGGCGTTATAGGGCTTGAACAGAGCCGGCTTAAAAAACTCTCTGACTTGCCGGATCTTGTGTCTTATTTCTTTAATGATCCGGAATTTGACCCTGCGATTTTACCATGGAAGAAGCAGGACGCGAAAGACGCGAAAATGCAGCTTCAAAATATTTTTACCATTTTTGAAGGCATAGATGAAAAACATTTTAATAAAGAACACATGGAGAAAGAGGCCTTTAAATATATTAAAAAAAATAATTATAAAAACGGCAACGTGCTTTGGCCTCTTCGCGTCGCGCTCTCCGGCAGAGAAAAAAGCCCGGGGCCATTTGAAATTGCTCAAGTTTTAGGAAGAAAATCAACCCTTGAAAGAATAAAAAAGGCCATAGAACTTTTGTAGTCCTGTCAAGGTGAATTTCGTGATATAATTAGGATATCTCCCCCTCACGATGGGGAGGGTTGAGAGCGTAAAGCCATAATAAAATCATGAATTATTTGCAATTAAATACAAAAATAAAAAAAGTTTATTTTTATCTTACAGCCTTTGCGGCAATTTTTTTTGTTGCAGTTTTTATTTTTTATCCTTCTTTCACTTTTGGAGCGGATACGGTGGGCGAAATGAACCAAAAAATTGAAAAGAATAAGGATGATATAGACAATTTAAATAAAAAACTTGGAATATATCAGCAAAAGATAAGCGAAGCGAGAAAACAAACAAGAAGCCTTAAAAGCGAGCTTGCGATTTTAGACGACGAAATTGAAAAAAATAACATAGATATTCAAATTACCGAAAAGCAAATACAAAAAACAAATCTTGAAATACAAAAAATAACCCTTGCTATTGATGAGCAAGAGAAAGAAATAAAAAAGAAAAAAAAATACCTGGAAGAATTTATACGCCTTATTTATAAGAATGATCAAGTGAGTTATCTTGAAATATTTCTCATGAATGATTCTTTCTCCCAGTTTTTTGACCATTATGAGTATCTTGAGAATATTCAGGATAAAATTCGAACTACTTTAAACGAAATAAAAAGTTTAAAAGCCGACCTTGAATTGCAAAAAAGCACGCTGGAGGATAAAAAAAAGCGAGAAGTTGAACTCAAGCAGGAGCTTGATGTTAAAAGAGGGGAGTTGGGATCAAAATCTTTGGAAAAAGAAACAATTTTGCGCGAGACGAAAAGATCAGAATTAAAATTTCAGTCCTATGTTGAAGATTTGAAAAAAGAACAGACAGCGATAAATAATGAGATAGTTTCATTGGAAAAAAAGGTAAGAGAGGAGCTTGAAAAACGAAAAAAAGAAGAAAAATTTAAAAGTTTGGGATCTGCAAGGCTTCAATGGCCAATCCCGGGAAGGCAGATAACCGCATATTTTCACGATCCGGAATATCCGTACAGGCATATTTTTGAACACCCGGCAATTGATATTCGCTCGCCGCAGTCAACGCCAATCCTCGCGGCCGAGGCAGGGTATGTGGGTCAGGTAAAAAATGGCGGGAGAAAAGGGTATAGCTATATCATGCTTATACATGGTGATGGTTTATCAACCGTTTACGGGCATGTATCGGCAATCCAGGTTACCTTAAACAAATATGTGAATAAAGGTGATCTAATAGGGCTTACAGGCGGTATGCCGGGTACAGCAGGAGCGGGACCTTTGACGACCGGGCCGCACCTTCATTTTGAAGTAAGAAAAAATGGAATTCCGGTTAACCCGCTTGATTATTTGCCATAAATACATATGACAAAAACAGGAAAACAAATTGTGCAATTTCTTTATTATCCTCTTTTAATAACTTTTTTTATTCTTTATGCGCTATATTTTGACCAGCTGAAAGAATTTTCTTTATTTATTAGGAATCTCGCGCCTTCCATTATATTAGTTTTAGGAGGTGTGCTTGTCTATACCAACGGCAGGGCAGAGGCAAGGCTTTTGAGCATCAAGGGCGAGCTTGAAGGCGCCTTAACAATTACCAATTATGATATTTACGTAATAAGGTTTTTAGAGTTGTTTGTTCCTATTATTATAATAATGATCCCGCTTCTTTCAAAAGGGGATATAGAAATTATAGATTTTTTGCAGGGGATACTTGTGTTTATGGCTATCCAATGGATACGCGTGAGATACTTTAGGTATCGATACGAAAAAACTCAAGATAACACATTACGGCTTGATGATACAATCCCGATATCGTATTATGATTCAATGAAGTTAGATCTGCTGGCATTTGGAGTATCATTTCTTATTGTAGCAATTCCCGGATTTATAACCAGTAATCTTAAAATTACCGATCTTTTTCAAGCCGGCGCGTTTTTTATTGTTATTTATTGGATAAATGAAAAATATTTTTCTTTTAGATAAATTATAGAGTAGGGGATTATTATAATCCAGGATTTATAGAATAAGAATTAATTGTGATGTGATTATTTATTGTATATAAAGATATTATTAGTGTCGCACAATAAACCTTATGCGACATATAAATAAATATTTTTATAAATATTAACATTATTAAAATAATTGTATTATTGTAAATTAAAAAAATATCATCCCCTATCAGATGGATACTGCTATTTATACTTTACAGCCTGTTAATACTATATTCTCAATACTAGTATAACTAACATAACAAGGGAGTTTTTAATGGCTATTCACTATTTTAATTGTACGACGCAATATTATTTTATTTATAGAATATCTTATCACCATAACGCAGGTCTATATAGTCTATTATCTTGCCAACTTTTGACTTATTGTCGAGTATAAGCTCAAGTTTTTTTATTTGGCTGTCAATATCATCTTCTAATGAAAAATAAATTTTCCAGCCCTCCGCAGTTATAATTGTTATATATTTTTCATTACTATTTATTTCAAAAAAGTTTATATTTATTTTAACTACTTCGTTTATTGATTTTATTAGTTTTTTTATTTTTGAAAATATTTCGTTATTGATTATTATTTTATTTGTTAGGTAATTTTTTTGATTTGCAATGTTTTGTATGATGGGTAAGTTTTTATAAATTATATTGTGTCGTAAAATATTATAATCTTTAAAATTTTCTTTTTGTGTGTCAAATTGCTCTACTTGCGATATCACCATTCCTTTTTCATCCACATAATAGCTTTTTTTATTTTCAATCCATACGATATATGGTTTTTTTTCTTTTAGAGTAATTTGCAGATCATGAAAAAGTTTTTTTTTAATATCAAGCTCGTCTAAAGCAAACCTGCTGAACATAATATCCCCCGCTTCTTTTTTATTGAGAAAAATAATATTTTTCTGTGGAAAAAAAATAAAACGCTTTTTTTCCATCTGCGCGAGTATTATATTCTCAATATCGCCTTTTTTTATATTATCGTTTCCTTGTATATCTATTTTTTGAACTTGAAAAATATCCGAATATGCCAAATAGTATAGGCCGACTGCGCATAAGACCATTAAAAGAAAGAAGAACTTTTTGTTTATAAAAGAACTTCTTTTTTTTCTTCTAAAAAGATGATTTTTGTACGTTTTGTGGGAGTATATTCTTTTGATCATTTTTGCTTTCTTGCGGTTTGTGGCCGGAAGGATGTTTTTAGGCTATTTTTTTCTTTGTGTCTTTCCAGCGCAAGAACTATGAGTTTATCGATGAGTTTTTCATAGGGTAAGCCGCTTGCCTCCCAGAGCTTCGGATACATGGAAATAGAAGTGAATCCCGGAATGGTATTTACCTCGTTTATATAGATAACATTTTTCTTTGTGAGGAAGAAGTCAACTCGCGCCATTCCGGAAAGATTGAGTATTGTAAACGCCCGTAGTGCCATGGATTGAATTTTTTCTTCTGTCCGCTTATCTAATTGTGCCGGAATGCAGATTTTTGAAGCATTATCTGTGTATTTGGCGTTGTAGTCGTAAAATTCATTTGAAGGTATAACCTCTCCGCAGACCGATACTTTTGGATTGTAGTTTCCAAGCACGGCGCATTCTATTTCTCTGATATTTTGCAAGCCTTCTTCAATAAGTATCTTGTTGTCATATTGTCCGGCAGAATTGATGGCTTGGACGAGTCCTTTTTTATTTTTTGCTTTTGATATTCCGACACTTGAACCGAGATTGGCGGGCTTTACAAAAATAGGGTATTTATAATTTTTTTCTATGAAACGGAGTATTTGTTTTTTATTACCGCTCCAATCTTTTTTAAAAAAATAAAAATAATTGGATTGCTTGAGTCCATGGAGTTTGTAAAGTTCTTTTTGCACAACTTTATCCATACCGAGCGCGGATCCTAAAACTCCAGAGCCGACATAGGGAATATTCGCAAGCTCCAGCATTCCTTGTATGGTTCCGTCTTCTCCGTATGTTCCGTGAAGCGCCGGAAACACTACATCTACGGTGTTTAGATGTATGTATGGCTTTTGCAAGACAAGTGATGGAAGTGAAAAATGTTTTTTTTGAAGATCTTTTTCTTTTGATGGCAAGAATTTTTTCATATTTTCAGGCACAAGCTTATACGACAAGCTACCGATTGACCAGTTTCCGTTTTTGTGTATGCCAATGGGGAGTATTTTATACTTTTTTTTGTTGATATTTTTTATAATTGACAAGGCCGAAGCAATAGAGACCTCGTGTTCTCCGGATTTTCCTCCAAAGATCACGCCGACCGTGATTTTTTTATTTTTTGGCATATTACTTTTTGCTTCTTGTTGGTATTTTTTTGAAGCTTAGGTATTTTTTAAGTACCCGAGGTATTGCGATAGAGCCGTCTTTTTGCTGATAATTTTCCATAATTGCTATGAGCGTTCTACCAAGAGCTATGGCGGTGGCATCGTTGGTATGTACAAGCTCAATATCGCCTGATTTTCTCTTCACTCGAGTTTTGAGCCTGCGCGCTTGGAAGTCTGTCATATAATCCGCTGAATGAGTTTCTCGGTAGGTGTTTTGACCCGGCATCCATGCCTCAACGTCAACTTTTCTCGCGTTTGGATCTTCCATGTCTCCGGTGCATGACTGCACTAAGCGATATGGAATATCAAGGGCTTGCATAAGATGCTCCTGCATGGCGATAAAAAAAAGATGTTCATCAAAAGACGACTCCCCTACCGTAAAAGATTCAAACTCCAGCTTATCAAACTGATGCAGGCGCAAAATGCCTTTTACGTCTTTTCCGTATGATCCCGCTTCGCGTCTAAAAGAAGTAGAGTATCCGATCAATCTGATCGGCAACATATCTTCTTCTAATATTTCATCCATAAACATTGGCCCAAGCGCGTGCTCCGCGCTTCCAACGAGATAGAGATCATCGCTTGGAATGTGATAGCGCTCTTCTTTTGGTTCTAGACGCGCCATTTTGCGCATTGTTTCAGGCTTTATGAGTACGGGAGGAAGAATGGGAGTGAATGGTTTGGATGGGATATTTAATTTTTCTTTTTTAATGATTTTTTTTATAATTTTTTCATCCGTTACCGTATTGAGCGTGTGTTGGATAAGAGCAAACTGCACAAGAGCCAGCTCTCCCCTAAGGTACGTAAAACGACTTCCGGAAACTTTTGCCGCGCGCTCATTGTCGATAATTTGAAGATTTTCTCCCAGTTCCCAATGCTCTTGTGGCTTAAAATCAAACTTCGGTTTTTCGCCATTTTCTTTTATGATAATATTTTCTCTTTCGTTTTTGCCTATTGGGGTATCTTGTGTTGGAGGATTTGGAATTGTACACACGAGATCGTTAAGTTTTTTTTGAAGAGATGCTTGCGCTACCACTTTTTGTTTGATTTCAAGGCTCAATTTTTTTAATTTTTCAATTTCTTCTTGAGCAGGCTTTGTTTTTGAATGGGAATTGAGTTTCGCGCGAAGCTCATTTATCGAACTTAAATTTTTTTTATTTTCCGAGTCAAGCCGCAATATTTCGTCAATGTCAACATTCGCGTTTTTCGCAAGAGATGATTTCTTAAACACTTCGGGTTGTTCGCGGAGTTTTTTTATGTCGATCATACGTTTTCCATTAATGATGATTTATATATTTGGGGCTTGTACGCGCCTATCCTGTAGATTTTTATATTTGGAAATTCTTTTGATATGTTTTCGGTAAAAATCTTTTGGTCATAGCCAAGACATATAACTCGTGGCTTGTGTTTTCGAATGACATCATATTTATCGCCCGTGCTTCCGAGCACCGCATCGTTGATATTTTTATTTTTTTTAACATTTTTAAGCCGAATATTTTCATTTTCGCGTGGGAGCTTTTTTTTAACTTTTTTGACAGTAACATCCCGCGCAATAACGGCAATCAAGTAATCGCCGTATTTTTTTGCTTGTTCAAAAAAATAGAGATGTCCTTTGTGCAGCCTGTCAAAAGTGCCAAAAACCATTATTTTTTTCATGTCACTTATATTATTCTTTTTCGGGCCTCAAAACCGGGAAGAGCACAACATCTCGCAGGTTTTCTTGTAAGGATAGCAGCGCGACAATTCTGTCTATTCCCATCCCCCACCCTGACATCGGAGGCGCTCCGTGCTCAAGGGCTGTTACAAAATCCTTATCTTCTCCGTGCGCTTCTTCATCGCCTTTCGCTTTTGCCTGCGCCTGTTCTTTAAACCTTTCTTTTTGATCCAGCGGATCAATGAGCTCAGAATACGCGTTTACAATCTCCCAGCCGTTCACGAGAAGTTGGAAACGGTCAACGACTCGTGGGTTTTTATCATTTTTTCTTGCGAGAGGAGATACGTCTATGGGGTGGTGAATGAGAAATGTCGGTTGGATGATTTTTTCTCTTGATACTTTCTTATAGAGGGCGTCAATAAGATTTCCAAGCCCGAGATTATCCATTTCTTTGTCGTATAATTTTTTCTTTTTTAATTCATCAATAAATTTTTTTCTATCCGTATATTTTTCTATATCAATGCCGGAATCTTTTTTTATAATATCTCGGAAACTTACTTTTTTCCACGGAGGGGTGAAGTCTATTTCCTTAAGCTCTCCTTTTTGATTTTTTATTGTTATTTTCATAGTTCCAAAAAGTTTGCTTAAAAGGTAAACAAACATTTCTTCTGTAAATTTCATGTTATCTTCATAATTCCAATACGCGACGTAATGCTCCACCGCGGTAAACTCCTGCAAATGTGATGGATCTATTCCTTCATTTCTAAAAACTCGGCCCAATTCAAAGGTCTTCTCAAAACCTCCTATAAGCGCTATTTTTTGCCATATTTCCCCAACGGATATCCGAAGGTACAGATCGATGCCTAGAGCATTGTGGCGCGTTTTAAAGGGTTTGGCAAGCGCTCCCGAGGCAGTATTGGCAAGTATAGGAGTCTCAAGCTCGATAAAGCCATGATTCCAATAAAATTCACGCAAAACTTTGATAAAATTGCTGCGAAATTTAAAAATATTCTTTACGTCTTGGTTTGAAAGTATATCAAGATATCTCTGCCTGTATCGCGTCTCAACGTCTTTGAGGCCGTGCCATTTTTCCGGAAGCGAACGAAGCGCTTTTGACAAGATTGTAAAATCAGAGACGAGCAAGGATATTTCCCCTTTTTTTGTCTTAAAGATTTCTCCTGTCGCGCCGATAAAGTCTCCCGCGTCAATAATGCCGTTAAAAATATCAAATTTTTCTTTGCCGAGCTTGTCTTTTTGTAATACTACCTGAATTTTTCCCGAATCATCTAGTATGTGCGAAAATGCTATTTTTCCCATGCTCCTTTTTGTAAGAATTCTTCCCGCGATCTGTATTGCCCTTGTTCCTATCTCAAGTTTGACGGCGTCAGAGGATAGGTGTGTTCTTTGATATTTTTCAGGATATGGTTGGATGTGAAGATTGCGGAGTTTTTGCAGCTTCTCCAGCCGGATTTCGTGTTCATTTTTAACCGATTCTTGCATAAGTTTTTATTATTATATTTTATGTAATTGTACTAAAATCAACACGATAAGTCAAAGTTGAATAACATGAATCAAAAGATTCAAAAATAATTTATTTTATATTTTTTTCAACGAGTCATTGCGAGCCCGGCGAAGCAATCTACATTAGATCGCCACGCTTCGCTCGCGATGACCAAAACCATGGGTCATTGAGAGGAGGAGTGAAGCGACGATTCTTCCGTCATTGCGAGCCCGGCGAAGCAATCTCGTTAATAAACACCAATACATTCCTTAGATTGCTTCGTTGCTCACGCGGTGTCTCGGTCTCCCGTTCAGGGTCTGAGTACCCCTCAGGGTCTCGAACGACGAGCCTCGAGGTCGAGAGATCTCAATGACCAAATTTTATTTAATGTAAGAATAAAAATGAATTTATTGATTTCACATTGAATATTTTAAAAAGACAGAAAAGCATCTGTCTTTTTAAAGATAATTTTATTTCCCTCGGCCGCAGATGCGCTTTACCTATTTACAATTCCTATTATCTCGCACAGTATTCTTCCTTTTGGAATCTGTACTTCAACCCTCTCACCTATTTTTTTTCCAAGAAACGCTTTTCCAAATGGAGACTCATTGGAGATTTTGCCCTCACGAGGATTTGCCTCATTTGAACCGACAATAGTATATTCTTTATGATCTTTTTCGCCCTCGCATTGGATTTTTACCGTTGTTCCCACTGTTACGGTGTCGGAAGATTTTAATTTTTCATCGATAATGACAGCCTTATTGATAAAGTTTTCAATCTCCAAGATTTTTCCCTCAATAAAGCTCTGCTCGTCTTTTGCCTCCGCGTATTCGGCATTTTCTGAAAGATCGCCGAGTTCCTTGGCATTTCGTATTCTCTCAATAATTTCTTTTCTTTTGACGTTTTTCAAAGAATGAAGTTCGTCTTTAAGTTTTTGGAGGCCTTCTTTTGATATGTAATATTTCATAGTCTTCTTAAATATTTTTAATGGTAATTTATGAATGCATAGGATATAAGATACTATATTATATTTATTTGTCAATATTGGGCTTATCCACATTTTCCGCGGATCCGTCATACGACGACCACCATTGGTAAAAATCTTTCGCAACCGGAACGGCGACACTGCTACCCTCCCCTCCTTCTTCAATGAGAATAGTAAGCACAATGGTTGGATTTTCATACGGAGCGAAGCTCGTAAACCACGCGTGATCCTCTTTTATTGTTGACCATTGGGCGGTTCCTGTTTTGCCAGCGACCTTTATGGGCAGATCCAAAAGGCTTCTCGCGCTTCCCGCGCGTATTGTTTCACGCATACCTTCTTGTATGCTTTTAATATTTTCACTTGAAAATATATCGCCATGTAATTTTATCGGATCGATTTTTTGAATAATCGAGCCATCTTCTCGTGTTATTTTTCTTACAAGATGAGGCGCGTACAGCGTTCCTCCATTCGCAATCATAGCGGTCCAGTTGGCTACTTGAAGCGGCGTAACAAGCATATCGCCTTGCCCAATTGCCATGTGGTATGTGTCGCCGATATACCATGCTTCATTTTTAATTTTTCCTTTCCATTCTTCATTTGGCAAAAGCCCCTTCTCTTCACCCGGCACATCAATGCCTGTAATTTTTCCTACTCCCGCAAGACTTGCGTACTTTGTAATTTTTTCAACTCCCAATCCTTTAAAATTTTCGTACCCTCCTCCTATGAAATAAAAATACGTATTTACAGATTCGGCAATAGCCTTTGTAATATTGGTAGGGCCGTGTCCGCCCGCTTTCCAATCCGGAAAAAACCATTTGCTTACTTTAATTCCCCCAACGCTCATAATGCTCGTCTGACGATTTACTATTCCCTCTTCAAGCGCCGCTAGGGCAATAACTGGTTTTATGGTTGATCCGGCAGGGTAAAGGCCTTTTATGCTTCTATTAAAAAGCGGATAGTTTGAGTCTTTGAGAAGAGCTTCAAATTCCATTTCAGAGATTCCTTTTGAAAAAATATTATTGTCAAATGATGGAAAGCTCACCATCGCAAGTATTTCCCCCGTTCTGGGATCCATCGCTATGGCGGAACCTTTCTTTTTGTTATTTTTTTTTAATTCTAGGGTCAACGCGTCCTCAAGTTTTTTTTGTATATTATAATCGATTGTAAGGATGAGATTGTTTCCTGGTTGCGGCTCAATATATGCGAGTTTTTGTTTTCTTCTGCCAAAGGAATCAACTTCTATTTGTTCCTTCCCCTTTTTTCCTTTCAGAATATTTTCATATTGCGCCTCAAGCCCAACCCTTCCTATGGAGTCTGTTGCATTATACTCGTTTGCATCTTGGTTTTTAAGCTCATTTTTACCTATTCTTCCAATGTATCCCAGAATATGGGAAAGACCCATTGCGTCGCTTGTGAAATAATCACGACGCGTATCTATTCCTAAGCTCATGCCTTGAGTTCCGTAGCTTTCAATCCTTGCGCGAATTGCCTGTTCATGGGTTATATTTTCACTTACTATAATCGGTTCATAAGAAAACTCATTAATATCTTTAATAAGATTATGAATCTCGTCTAAAGATTTTCCTGAAATTTTTGAAACAACTCCTATAAGTTTATTTTTATTTACTTCGTCTTTTGGCATATCAACCGGAATAAGCTCAAGTAATAGATTCGGCTCGTTTTTAACTAATATTTTTTTGTTTCTGTCCATTATAATCCCGCGGTTTGCTTTGATTTCAAGAATTCTTATCCTGTTTTCTTCAGCAAGCGCGCGAAATACATCTCCTTTAATAATTTGCAGATATGCAAGCCTTGAAAAAATAAGCGCAATGCCGAAAAATAAAATAATCTGCCATATTGTAATTTTTCGTGTATGTATGGTTGCGCCCAGATACTCCCCGCTTTTTTCTTGAGGTAGAAAGTTACCCTCATCGGATTGACTATTCCTGTTTATTCCAACAAAAATTTTTGTTGGAGCATTATAAAATGTAAACGGGTCTTTATTCTTTTTCATGAAAATTTATATTTTAAATAATTTTGCATCGTGAAGCCTTTTATAAAAAATATACGCCATAAAAAGAAGAACGCAATTTACCGCCATGTAGTGCAAAAAAATTTTTACATTAAAAAAATCATTTATACTAAAAGGAAAAATTTTTAACATATAGTATATCCACGCAAGCCCCCAGCTCATAAAATAATTTAAAACAAAAGAAATAATCCCAATAATTAAAAAAGAAAATATTGAAATATTGGTAAAAATATTATTAACAATACTATGCGAGAGTAATGACATCGCGAGCAGTACCAATATATCAATGCCAAATCTTTGATATGACGTTATTCCCATCATAAGTCCCACAATAAGTGAAATAAAAAGAGCATTATTTAATTGCAGGAGTATTGTGATATATATAACTATAAAAAGTAAGGGCAGATGGATATACGACAGCGGTTTCGGGAGCGCCGGTATGAAGCTTGTTTGCATAATTCCAAGCATGAATATGAAAAGAAACTGAAGAATTTTTTTAGAAATTATTTTAGAATTCATTTGTTTTTAATATTGATACAAAATATATATTATTATAGGGAACGATGGCCTTTACATAAGCAATTTGAAAAAAACCATTCGGTTCTTTCTCAACTCGTATCACCTCCCCTATGATCAATCCTTTTGGAATAAATTCTTCAAGTCCAGAGGTTATAATTTTTTCGTTCACTTCGATTGTCTTCTCTTGAGGTATAAGATCCATCTTCATGCCTAAGCCATAGTCACCCGAAACCACGCCAATGGTTTTATTTTCATTCTCAAAGGTGGCAGCGGTTTGATTGCGCGGGTTGGTAAGAAGGATTATTTTTGAGCTTTGCTCATTTACTTCAATCACTTTTCCTATAAGGATACCCTGATTTACAACCACGGGAAGATTCACTACGATGCCATCTTTTTTTCCTTTATCTACGGTAAGAAAATCATACTGATGAAAAACGTCCTTGCTTATTATTCGTGCAGTTAAAAAAATAAGTTTTTTTGATTCAAGATATTTTGTTTGCTCCTCGAGTATCTTTATTTGTTCAATCCTCGTCTTGAGAGCCAGGTTTTCTATAAGGAGTTTTTGATTTTCTTCCTCTAGCTTTTTGTATTTATTTTTTAAATCAGTATTTTTTTCTGCAAAGGGATTCAGTCTATTTATGAATGTTCCGGAGGCATAAAGCGGGTATTGGAGGGGGGACGAAATCTTAATGATTACATTTTCAAATGGTGTTAGAATTTTTAAAAAATGAAGCACGATTATGCATACTCCGACCAAAATAAAAATAAATGATCTTTGTCTGAAAAGATTGAATTTCATATCAAAAAAAGATTAGTATTTCACGAATCCTTTTCTTTCATCTTGTTGTGTCGTGGGAATCATTACTTCGCGTAAAAGCTTTTCATCTTCAAGAATAATACCCATTCCCCTCACGGAACACGTGAGAGGATCGTCAATAATTTTTACTGGGACTTTAACATTTTTTGAAATTATTTCATCAAGCCCTTTAAGCAGAGCTCCTCCGCCGACAAGCGCCAGTCCCCTTTGATAGATATCGGCTATGAGTTCTGGGGGAGTGATTTCAAGCGTTGATTTGACTCCGTCGACTATATTTGATATTGATCGATTTAAAAATACGCCAATTTCATCCGGCGTCACCGGCACTTCGCATGGAAGACCCGAAACAAGATCTCTTCCGCGAATTTTTAGATTCGATGATATTTTTTTATCGGGAGAAGTTTCTTTGAGGCTTGAGTATTCAGTTTTTATTTTTTCCGCCACTTTTTCCCCAACCAAAAGATTAAATTCATTGCGCATATTTACAACAATGTCTTGGTCTAATTCATTTCCCGCTACACGAAGGGATTTCCAGGCCACTACGCCGGAGAGCGATATAACGGCGATTTCTGTGACGCCGCCTCCGAGGCTGACGATCATATTGCCTGAGGCGTCTTGAATAGGCATTCGAGCTCCTACTGCTGCAGCTACGACATTTTCTACAAGATATACTTCTCGAGCGCCCGCCGATAGCACTGCGTCTTCAACTGCTTTTTTTTCAACTTCGGTAACATCTAAAGGGATCCCAATAACGACTCTCGGCCTTGGAGAATATAAAAAATTATCTTTGGTTATTTTCTCAAAAAAATATTTTAGCATTTTTTCAGTAACTTCAAAATCTGATATTACGCCGTCAACCAAGGGCTGGATGATTTGTATATGTGGAGGGGTTTTACCAAGCATTTTCAATGCCTCTCTCCCAACTTCAAGAATCTGATTTGTTTTAGTATTGATTGCAACAATTGACGCCTCATTAATTACAACTCCTTTTTCACGAATATATATTCTTGTATTAGAAGTTCCAAGGTCTATTGCTATATCTTTTGAAATTCTTTTAAATAATTTTTTAAACATTATAGTCTTTTTTTATTATCTTTATACCCTCCGAAATTGAAACAAGCTTTGCGGATTTTTCCGATCTTCTTTTTATCTCCATCTTATCCCCTGTCTTTTTTGAAATAACTATTCTCCATGGTATTCCTATGAGATCGGCGTCGGAAAATTTTTCGCCCGCAGAAATATCAGATCTATCATCAAATAATACTTCCATTCCTTCCGCTTCCATCTCATCATGAATTTTCTGCGCTTTTGTATAAACCTTGGAATCCCCAAGAGCCATAAGGTGAGCATGATACGGAGCAATTGATTTTGGCCAAATAATTCCTTTATTATCGAAATTTTTTTCAACTATTACCCCCATGATTCTCGTTGATCCAATACCATAGCTTCCCATATATATTGGAAGTTTTTTTCCCTGCTCGTTGGTATATGTATAATCAAAAGCTTGAGTAAATTTTGTGTTCAAAGGGAAAATATTGCCTATCTCACTGGCCTTGAATGTTTCGTATATTTCATTATTTTCAGGATAGCGGTCGCCATTTTGGGCCATTTTAATGTCGTAAAATTTTTTCGGTTTTTCAATATCTCTGCCAAAATTTACATTGATAGTGTGATAATTTGTCCTATTGGCACCGCATTCAAAATTTTTCCTATCCTTCATGGAATCATCCATATACATTTTAATTTTTTTTGAAAGATTCAGTACACCAGCGTAACCCAATTCAGCCCCGGTAGCTTTTTTTACGACTTGATTTGACGCAAGTACAAGATTTTTGCTGCCCGAGGCCTTTTTAAGCTTATCAATATTGATTTCGTAGCTTCCTCTCACTGCCCCGGCGATAATTTCTCCTTTTTCATTTTCAAAAATAATTGTTTTCGTAGTTTTTTCAACTGGAATTTTTAAGAATTTCACAAGAGCTTCAACTCCAACAATGCCCTCCCCTTTTATTTCACGCATAGGCAACTCTTTTTTATGAGAGTCATTTGTTTCTGGTGCGATGCTTGGCGCAACTTCTTTATTGAAAGCGATATTTGCTTTTTTTGCGTAAAAGATAGTATCCTCACCGGCATTACAGCGTGTTTGGAATTCGTGCGAGAATTTTTCTGTAAAATCACCTCCCGAGGCAAGCGCTATAACTGTATCATTTTCCAGTCCCAGCCTTTTAAATATGCGAAAATATATTTTTTTTACTTTTTCATAATATAATTCCAAGTCCTCTTCACTTACGTGGAAGCTGTAGAGATCCTTCATCCTAAACTCTCTGCACCGAAGAAGGCCTGATTTCGCCCTTGGCTCGTTTCTGAATTTCGTTTGTATTTGATATACGGAAAATGGAAAATCTTTATAGCTAGCGCTGTATTTTTTCGCTAAAGGCGTGACCACTTCTTCATGGGTTGGATTTAAAATATATTCCGCGTCATTTGCCATTACAGATACTTGATTAGCTCCCATCGCCTTCATAAGAATGTTTACGGTGTTAATTCTTCCGGTTTGTTCCCAAATGGCTTTTGGGACAATTGCTGGCATAAGAAGTTCTGAAGAGATCGTATTCATTTCTTCTCGTATGATATTCTCTATCTTAAAAAGCACCCTTCTGCCAAGAGGGAGAAAGCTGTATACTCCGGCCATGGCCTGGTCAATGAATCCAGCTTTTATTAAAAGTGTGGCATTTACAGAATCGAATTCTTTTGAATTTTTTTTTGTTTTTCCGAATATGTGTGAATATTTCATACATTTATGTGTCTTTTTTTGTATTAAATAAACGTGAAAAAAAACCTTCCGAGCGGTTTTTTTGTTTTTCATTTTCTTGTATTGATTTTTTTTCTATTTCAGTGATCGCTTTTTCAATTTTTTCTTTTTCTTGATTCAGAATTTCACTTTCGTATTCAGCCATGTGCGCTTGGCCTTGGATGTACGTTGGTTTTTTTTGATCGAGATGCAAATGTATTGATTTTTTAGCATTTTTTTCCTCAATATAGATATGAAACCTTGGATATACGTCTTGCGAAAGCCTTTTTTGAAAATTTATTTGTCCTGTTTTTGGGTGCATGAACGAAGCGTAGCCAAGCTGGCGTATAAAATTCACAAAATGTATCGGCATATTGTCAGGAAGCGGTATAATCATTTTCGTTTCTAAAATAACCCAAATAGCGAACTCCAAAGACTTTTAAATTTATCTGAAAATTTCAAGATATCTTTATATGTTACAACAACCACCAATAAAAGCAAAACATAAAGACCGATGCTGTGTATAAGCGATTCAATTCTTGCGTTTACTGCCTTGCCGCGCAGTTTTTCTATTATTAGAAACAGCACTCTGCCTCCGTCCAGCGCGGGAAATGGCATAAAATTTATAATCGCAAGATTAATAGAGAGAAGCGCCGCAAATTGCAAGATATAAATAAAACCAAGGCGCGTGACTTCTCCTGTCATAACCGCGATGCCAACTGGTCCCGAAAGCTCGACTGAAACTCGGTGTGTTATAATAAGATTTTTTATCAGATTATAAAACGCAATGAGTATTTCTTTTATAAAATACATTGTTATTTTTACCGATTCAAAGATCGCTATGTACCAAGGGTATGATACCGTGCCTATGGCCGTGAGGCCAACTCCTATTCCAACTTTTTTTGTCTCTTGTATGATTTCGGGAGTTAATGTGAAAGTTATTGTTTGGTTCATACGCTTTATTTGAACATTTATTGTTGTGTCTTTTTTCCCCTGCATGTATTCTTGTATTTTTTCTATGGTTGTAAACGTATTATTATCTATACTTTGTATCGCATCTCCCGTAACAATGCCATTTTTTTTTGCAGGAAGACCGTCAAATACTGCAGAAATTATTATTTCTTCATTTTTAATTTTTGCAAAGCGGGAATTGGTAGTGCTGTCGATTTCCTTCGGCATTCCAATCATATATCCTATGAAAAATAAGAATATTGCGAGAAGAATATTCATAATAACTCCGGCGGAAACTATAAGAATTCGCTTAAAGATGCTTTTGTGTACGAAACTATCGGAATCCTCTGCGTTTTCTCCCTGCTCTCCCTTTATTTTTACAAATCCGCCCAATGGGATCCAGTTAAGCGAATAAATCGTTTCCGCAGTTACATGCGTTTTTATTCCGACCTTGCGCCATGTGTTTGATTTTTTATCTTTATAAATGCCAAAAATTCTCGGAGGAAGGCCGAATCCGAATTCTTCCACTTTAACGCCGGATTTTTTGGCAGTAACAAAATGCCCAAGCTCATGGATAAAAACCAAAAGCCCTAAAATTACGACAAAAACTATAAAGGTTAATATCATAATACAAAAAATTATATCGTCATTATTTCTTTTTCCTTATTTTTGCTGAATTTTTCGATATTTTCATTTTGTTCTTTTGTAAATTCGTCGACTTCCTTCAAAAAGTCAAATTTGTCATCCTCTGTTATATCTTTATTTTTTTCCGCCTTAAGGATATCATCTCGAACTTTATCGCGGATAAGCCTTGATTTTATTCTTCCTTGCTCGGTTTTTTGAAGGAGAATCTTTACGAGTTTTTTCCGGTCTTCCTGCGTGAGGTGGGGCATTGTGATTCGAATAATATTACCTTCATTCACAGGATTAATTCCAATATTAGCTTCTATGATCCCCCTTTCTATATTTTTAATAATTGATTTATCCCACGGCTGAATGGTAAGCGACCGTGCGTCAGGAGTAGCTATGGATGCGAGCTGAACTATCGGTGTTTTAACCCCATAGGAGTCTACGTGGATATTTTCAACAAGCGCGGGGCTCGCGCGACCTATACGAAGGGAAGACACTTCTTTTTTAAAGAATTCAAAAGCATTATCAAATTCGTGCTTGTATTTTTCTATATATTGGTTCATAGAATATCTTTATAAATTATTTTTTTTCTTCAAACTTTTTCGCTCCAAGGTATAATATTGAAGGATTGACGGTATCTATGAGTATGTATGTTGCCGCAGAATTTGAAGGAAGTTTCTTCACATTCCAGTTAACTCCCCTGTCGTTTGATCTATAGAGTGTTGATGCGGTTCCATAATATATTTGTTTTGCATTTTTTGGATTTATGGCAAAGGAGTAAATGTCGGTGCTTAATGGGGGTGTTATAAGGTTTAATATTTCCCAATTTTTACCTCCGTCATCGCTTCGTATAATTCCGTATTTACTGATGCTGTAAACGCCGTCGCTTACGGAATTATCAAACGCCAGCCTCGCGTTTGTAAATATTCCCTTATTTTTCTTGATGCTTTCTGAAACGCTATTCCAGCTTATGCCTCCGTCGTCGGATCTGAAGATTCCCTGGTCGAGCACTACCGCGTATAATATATTGGTGCTGTTGGTATTGATGATTACTTGCGTTGCCGACTTGCTGAATCTGTTTACCGTTGTCCATGTGTTTGCTCCATCAACGCTTTTTATTATTTCTCCAAAATCAGTTGAAATATAAATATTCGATGGATTCAGGTTATCTATTGCTATACTTGTTACGATTTTTGGCCTTGGATCGATATACGCGTCAAACCACGAACGGTTACAGTCAGTTGATTTTACGACTTTATTTCCGTACGCGGCGTAGATAATACATTTATTCCTCGGATCAATAGCTATGTCATTTATTTTTCCTGAATTGAGCTGGGTTGGCTGCTGCCAATACTCGCCACCGTTGTAGGAATAAAAAAGTCCTCTATTTTCAGTTCCAAGGTAAATAGCGTTATTATCTTGGGGATCAATTCTCATAATTTTTATATTGGCGTCCCTAATACTTGAAACACCTCCAGGCACAGCAAGCACAATTTTATGCTGCCACGTCTCTCCTCTGTCAAAAGTTTTGAATACTCCAGAAAGAGTGGGCGCCTGAGTTTTTTTTAGCTTAACCGCGCATCCACCTAGTATGATTGACGCTATGGAAAGCATTATTAAAAGTTTTTTCTTTTTCATATTTTTTTATTTATTCCCCTCCGCTGAATACCCGCAGCTCTGCCGTGGGGATGAAAACAGAAGGGAATCCCCCGAATCCGCCAGCTGGCGGAGAAGGGGGATAAAGAGCTTCGGGCCTCGGCCGTGAGCTCGGCCGAACGGGAATGAAAAATATATCATTATACTCTGCGATCTCTGCTACAGAGTTACGGAAGATGTGTTTCATATTTTCAATAAAAAATTTTCATATACCATTGCCGGATTTGTGTTTTCATCAATGAGTTTTTTTGCTTTTATTATACTGTTAAAGATGTTTGCTATTTTTTTAGTGGACATTTTTTCGCTTAATGGTTTTATTTCCTCAAGTGCAAAAACATTGCTTAGTGTTGTATCGTTTGAAAGCTTCGCATGCATGATATCTCGTATCACCTTGAGCCAAATATTGAATAATGATCTCGCCGTATCTCCCGATCCAACAAAATTTTTTTTCTTTTGAAATATTTTTTGGCATAAAATTATTTTTTTATAGGCAGGCAACGTAATATATTCAAGGCACTGGAGAAAGCTTTTTTTATATTCTTCATATTTTTTGGAATCATTAAAAAATTCTATGGCAATACTCGGTATTCCGCACGAAAGAGATGAAAAAAGCCTTGCCTGATCGCGCGTGGCGCCTTTTACTAAAAGATGTTCATATATGAGATTATTATTAATGCCGTAGAAATGTATGACATGGCTTCTTGATTGTATGGTGGGCAATATTGTACGCAGCGATGTGGCGATTAAAAAAATAATGGTATTTCCTGCGGGCTCCTCAAGCGTTTTTAAAAGCGCGTTTGATGCTTTTTCACTAAGACTTTCGGCCGAATCAATTATAACCCCCCTATGATTACTCAAAAGGGGCCGAACGCTGAGATTTTTTTGAGTTTCTTTTATTTGTTCAATGCTTATATTTTTTTTCCTTTCCCCTTGTTCAGAAAGAGATAGAAAAATTTTAAAAAAATCCGGATGAGCACCTTGATCAAAATATTTGCAATGTATACATAATCCGCATGGAATATCGGATTTTTTTGAAGAACAAAGAAAAGATTTTATGCAAAGCCTCGCAAATTTTTCTTTGCCTACTCCTTTAGGTCCTAAAAGAATGTAACAGTGATGGAGATTCTTTGAAATAAGAGAATTTTCCATGTATTTTTTTGCTTTTTCATGTCCGAGAATATCCCACCTTACTTCCATATTTGTTTTCTTATTTTTTATAATTATAACAATAATTTTCACTCTTGTCTATTAGCGGTTATTATCTCATGGCGAGTATGCTTCGCTTATAGCTTTCTAAATTTTCAAGCGCTATTCCCGTGCCTTTTGCCACGCAGAGCATTGGATCTTCTGCAACGTATACGGGTACGCCTGTTGCCCGCGAAATAAGCTGATCAATATTGCGAAGCTGGCTTGATCCACCCGAAAGTATAATCCCCTTGTCGATAATGTCCGCTGAAAGTTCCGGGGGTGTTTTGTGCAAAAGGTCTTTAACGGCGATAACTATCCCCTCAAGTTCGCTTTGAAGGGCCTCCGTGATATCGTCGGAGGTAATGCCTATCGTGCGAGGGAGTCCGGTAATCATATCTCTACCCTTAATATCCTTTAAAAGTTTTTCTCCGAGAAAAAGCGCCGACCCAACATCGATCTTGGCTCGTTCGGAAGTGCTTTCGCCAATGGCGAGGTTATGTTTTTTCCTGATATATTCAATAATTGCCATATCAAATTTATTTCCACCAATCCTTACTGAAGTTGAAACGACTATGCCTCCTAGAGAGATAATCGCCATTTCAGCGGTGCCTCCACCAATATCTATTATCATGTGTCCGGACGGGCTTCCAATAGGTATATCCGCGCCAATGGCCGCGACGATGGGCTCTTTGATTATATACGCAGCTTTTGCTCCCGCGGCAATAGTTGCGTCAATGACCGCCCTGCGTTCTGTAGAAGTTATTCCTGCAGGAACCGCAACCATCACTTCCGGACGAAACAGGCGTATTCCGCCAAGCGCCTTATTAATAAAATATCGAAGCATGGCCGCAGTAGTTTTATAATCAGCGATTACTCCGTCCTTAAGCGGGCGCGTGGCAATAATAGTTTCTGGAGTTTTCCCCAACATTTCTTTTGCTTCATTGCCTACGGTTAAAATTTTTTTATCTATCACAGAAATAGCAACAACGGAAGGTTCGTTGATGATAATCCCTCTTTTTGGAACATATACCAGCGTATTAGTCGTTCCCAAATCTATTCCTATTTTTTTTATCAGCATACATTTTTTAAAAATGGAGTATTTCTACTTTAAGATATATTTATAATTTTGTCTAGGCTTTATAGTATCTTGGGTGTACAAAAAGTAAAATTGTCATTCCGTCCGCCAGCTAGCGGACGGAATCCAGCAAATTACCATATTTCATTCTTTTAGATCCCCCGATAGCTATCGGGGGTACGGGATGACAGTTTTTCTGCGGCCTCATCTTGGCGAAGACGCTCCGAGGTATTTCGCGAAATATTTGATTGCCGATGCTATGTGGATTTGCGTAGCTCTGTCAAATATTGACAAAACCCCGATTTTTTGACCTGAAAGCCTTTGATGATAGTGTGTCAGTTCGATATCGGAAAGATACCACACCTCAAATCCTTTTTCCCAAAAGCGCCGACACAGGTCGCAATCTTCAAAATATAAAAAAAATCGTTCATCAAAAAACCCAACTTTTTCAAGAAATTCTTTTCTCATCATGATAATTGCTCCAAAAATCCAATCCACTTTTTTATTTGAATTGTGGTCCCAGTCTTCCATGAGGTAGGAGCTGAGCCATTTTTTTGCGAAAAAAAAATTTCCTAAAAAAGTTCTTCTTAAAATAGGGGTAAAAATTTTTGGAAATCTTCTGCATGAGTACTGTATTGTTCCATCCGGATTTATCAGTTTTGGCGCGACAATTCCTACGTTTTTATTTTTTTCCATGTATGCAATCATATGCTCTATCACATTTTCGGTAAATGCTATATCTGGATTTAATATCACTACATATTTTCCACTGGATTTTTGAATGCCAAGATTGTTTCCATAGGCAAATCCTCCATTTTTTTCCGAGGCGATAGCGATTATTTGCGGAAATGTCTCCCTAATCATCTCGATACACCCATCCTGTGAGTTGTTATCAACGACGATTATTTCATGCGAAACCTTGATATGAGACTGCAGTATGCCCTTAACGCATTGTTTCACAAGCCCTTTTTGCTTGTAATTTAGAATGATGATTGATACTTCCATAATATTATTGAAACCATTGCCTGATTTCTTTTGAGTTTAGTTTCTTTGACGACATAATTATTTTCCTTTTTTTGAGCATTTTTGGAATATTTTGAATAATTTTTTTAAAATTTTTTATTTGGAATGATTCAAAAAATATCACATACAAAAAAATACCGAGTTCATAAAATAGTATAGAAAAAAAATTTATTATAAATTGATTAAACTGCTCATTTTTAATAAGCAAAAGATGATGGTTCCTAAAAGAAAGTGAACGGATCGCCATTGAGACCTTTTGCCTTGATTCATTTATTTTTTTTGTTGTTTTTTCTTTTGAAGATGAAAAACCGCGATGATGATACCCAACCGCATTGGGAGTATACCATGATTCCCATCCATAGAGCCGCAATCTCCATGCAAGATCAATGTCTTCTTTGTATGCGAAAAAATCTTCGTCAAAATATTCATTAAAAATTGCGACATCTTGAAGCGCTTCTTTTTTATAGAGCGCGCAACACCCCGATGCTCCAAACACCTGGATTTCTTTTTCGTAATTATTATTTTCCCCCTCCCCCTCTCCCCTGTTTAATGCTTTTCTATTTTTAAGCATTATAAGCCCGGTGGTATCTATTATCTCGGATTTTATCGGCGTTCGCAAACCTTTTCCGGAAATTTCAGGATCTATTTGTAGGCTTGATAGTTTAAACAGTTTTCCGCAAATGCTTCCAGCCCTTGGATGTTTATTGGCACATTGAATTATATGCTCAAGAAAATCACCATTTAGAATAACATCGGGATTGAGCGTAAGTATATATGGGCTTTTTGTAAGTTTTATGCCTTGATTATTAGCAAAACTAAATCCCATATTTTTAAAATTTTGAAGGATGGAAACAGTAGGATAATTATTTCTGATATATTCAACAGTGCCATCCGTTGAGCCATTATCAATGGCTATAATTGAATAATCTTTATATGTCTGTCGTGAAAGGGATTGGAGGCAGTCATAAATATAATTCATTGAATTCCATGTGACTATCAGAATTGTTATAGAAGACATATGTATGCGTTGATATTATTATTTTGAGGATGCTTTTTCAGTAACCCAAAATCCTAATTTATATTTTCCTCCAAGCATAAGGCGCGTTAGCGCATCGGTTGCAGGAATAGAACCAAACAAAACAAGGGTAATCGGAATAAGCAGCCACTGCAAAATTATGGTTATGTATTGGTATGTAGGCGCATTCTTGGGTTTTGGTGGAAGCATAAGGCTGTACATTATGGCTATAACTATAATCCCCACAAGCGACGCGCGCATAAGGTATGAGAGAATATAAGGAGCATTTTGGAAAACCGTCATGTTTTTTTCTTGAGACATCGCCACCCACAAAGGGAGATGTCCTAAAATATAGATAATAAAGGGCGCTGTTGCCCAAGAATATGTTCCTTCAAGCAAATTCCAGAGATAATGAATCTTTTTTCGAAAAGGAATGGATTGAGCATTTTTATCCCAAAAAAAGTGGATCATCATCCATGGAAAGTGCTCCACACCCCATGCCCATCTTCTCATTTGTTTATATTGATTTTTTAAGCTTTTCCAAAATTTTCCTATTTCCACGGTATTCATAAATACTGGCATAAAAAGAGGAATAACTTTATAATCACCCCCGTATTTAAGGAAACACTGCAAAAAGATTTTTGAATCTTCCGTGACTATTGTTTTATCCCAAAATCCAACATCAACCAATGCTTTAAAGCTCATGCTATGAGAAGAAAAAGTGTAAAGCCTCTCCGGCCTTGCAAGGTCGGTGAAAAGCCAGAATGTCGTTGAGCTGGCAACCACCCTAATAATTGCGTTTGACTGCCAGACGTTGTTGTTATATATCGCGATTGGCTGATAACTCGCTCTTGTGGGATATTTTTGTATTGAATATGTGTAGGCAAGGTATCCAAAATATTCTTTGTGGGGCCGCGTGTCTATGTCAAAGCTTGAAACAATAATTTTTGAATAATCGAGCCTCCATTCGTCAATAAGCTTTTTTATTTCTTTTCCCGCGTGATGCAAGTTTGACCCTTTGCCGGGAATTTCATTTTTTAGATTCGCGGGATGGATATTTATGAATATTTTTTTAAAGTGATTACAGTATTTTTTTTCAATATATTGTGATTTTTTTAAAAACTCATTTTTTCCTCCGCGTTCCTCTCCTGCTAAAACAATAATATATTTATTCAGCGGATAGTGCGTGCGCGTTAAACTTTCAAATGCTTCTTCAATAATTTCCTGTGTCTCATTATACACTGGAAGAAAAATCAGATGATAATAATCTTGCCAATGCGTGCACGCGGTTTGGAGTTTTTCTAGCCAATCAATTTTTAGCGTCTCTTTGTATTGGCTCCAGCTGTAGATCATAAAGATGAGAAGATATATGATGCGTAAAAGCCAATATATGTCAAAGATAATAATAAAATATACGGCCCACAGCGGCTTTAGAAAGGATAGTAGTAAACAAAAAAGTATGGTCATCCATACTAAAGAGCCTGGAATAATTTCAAATAACCTGTATATTTTTGATGTTTTCATGTCAATAGTATACAGGGAATATCTAAAAAAATCAATTTGGAGAAATAAGAGATTTTCCCAGCATTTCTTTTGGAATGGGGAGATTAAGTACGGTGAGAATGGTCGGAGCAACATCCGCAAGCATTCCTGATGGTACGATAGTATGGAGTTCTTGGTTTGGCAACTTTTGTGTTGCATCAAATTCTTTTCTCTCCCATTGCTTTCCAATAAGGATAAAAGGTATAGGATTATTTGTATGCTCTTTCATTGTTTCTCCGCTTTGCAAGTTTATCATCTCCTCCGCATTGCCATGGTCCGCGGTGATAAGGACAACTCCGTCTTTAGAAAGAACGGATTGGACAAGTTTTTCTGTGCATTCATCGATCACCTGTACCGCTTTTATGGTGGCATCGAAGTTTCCAGTATGCCCTACCATATCCGCGTTTGCAAAATTTAAAACAATAAAATCATATTTGTTACTCGCTATTTCCTTGAGGCATCTTTGTGTGATTTCATATGCGCTCATATCGGGTTTTTGATCGTAACTCATAACCATGGGTGACGCAACAAGAACCCTATCTTCGTTTTTAAACGGCGTTTCAATTCCTCCATTAAAAAAGTATGTAACATGCGCATATTTTTCTGTTTCGGCTACATGAAGCTGGGTGAGGTCGTGCTCTGACAATATTTCCGCAAGTGTTTTATTGGTTTGAATGGGAGGGAAAGCGACTTCAACTGGAAAATTTTTGTCATATTGCGTAAAAGAAACAAATAATAAATTTTTTAGATATTTTTTTCTTCTGAATTTTTCAAATCCGGGAAGCGTGAATGCTTGCGTTAATTGGCGTGCGCGATCAGGTCGAAAATTGAAAAAAATCACTGCGTCATTTTCTTGCACGGTGTTTAGGAGTTTTTCATGATCTGTTATGATGGTTGGATTACATTCTTCATCATAGACTCCTTTCGAATATGAAAGCGCTATTGCCTCAAGCGAATCTTTTGCCGTATATTCGGATGTGCCTTCAACCATGGCGTTATATGCTTTCTCTATCCTCTCCCAGTGATTATCGCGATCCATGGCATAGAATCTTCCTGATATTGAAGCAATGATGCCAACACCTAATTCTTTTATTTTTATCTGCAATGATTTTATAAAATTTAATCCGCCGTCTTTTATAGTATCTCTTCCGTCAAGAATCGCATGAATGAAAACGTTTTTGATGGATTTTCTTTTGCAAAAATCAAGCAATGCGTAAAGATGATCCTGGTGGCTATGTACTCCCCCGTTTGACACAAGTCCAATAAGATGAAGAGATGAATTGTTTTTTTTAACATGCTTTTCACAATCCATAAAGGCCTGATTGGAAAAAAAATTTTCATTAATGATATTTTTGTTTATTCTGGCAAGGCTTTGATAAATAATTCTTCCTGAACCCATGGTTAAGTGTCCGACTTCGGAGTTTCCCATATCGCCCCATACAAGACCCACAACCTCACCGGAGGCTTGTAGGGTGGTTGTCGGATAGGTTGAAATAAGATGGTCAAAAAATGGTTTTTTCGCCTGGGTAATGGCATTTCCATGCGTTGGCTGCGCCACGCCCCATCCGTCATAAATTATGAGAAGCACTGGTTTTTTAATATTCATTGGTTTTTACATTATGAGGCTTTTTCTCGTAATAACATTTGGCTGTTGAATATTGAATAATTGTAAAATAGTCGGGCATATGTCAGAAAGTAATCCAGATTTTTTCTTGAGTTTAAATAATTTATGGGAAACTAATATAAAGGGCACAAGATTGGCAGTGTGCATTGTGCAAATTTCTTGAGTTTTGGGATGAATCATTACCTCAGCATTTCCATGATCCGCGGTTATAATAAGAATTCCATTTCTTTTTAATACTTCTTTTTCCAATTTGCCTATGCATATATCAACATATTCTATCGCTTTTATTGTGGCGTTGAGGTCACCTGTATGCCCAATCATGTCCGGACTTGAGAAGTTTAATGCAATAAAGTCATAGGTGTCAAGGCTGTGTATCGCTTGTTTATTAACACGACCTACGGACATCTTAGGAGTTGTCGCGTAATATTTTACGTCCGGCGACGGGATTCTTACCCGAACTTCATTGGCTACGGGGTCGGGATAGCCACCATTGATAAAATATGTCATATGCGCGTATTTTTCCGCTTCCGTAATATATATTTGCTTATATGAAGCAAGAAGCATCGGAAGAGTGTCCGCTATGGGATCATTGGGATACGCGGTAAGCACGTTTCCCAGATCAGGGCCAAAATTTGTCATCGCTATAAAAATAATATTATGGAGAATTTTTTTTCTTTTGAATGAATGCTTATTCATTTTTTCAAAATGATTCTGAACGAATGTTTTTGTAATTTGGCGGGCTCTGTCTGACCGGAGGTTAAAAAAAACAATAGTATCATTTTCTTTGATATTAGCTACGGGCTTTCCGTCTTTTGTAATAGTGTAGGGCGGAACAAATTCGTCCGTTTCTCCCCTGTTATAGCTTTCTGTTATTGCCGCTTGCGGGCTTTTTGCCCTTTTCCCTTGCCCTAGGACCATGGCGTTATATGCAAGCTCTGTTCTTTTCCAATTTTTTTTCCTGTCCATGGCGTAAAAACGGCCCATGAGAGTCGCAATTTTTTCGTCTCTAAAGCCGCGCTCAAGCGCCTCAACAAGCTTAAGGCTTGAATGGGTAGCTGAGTCCCTGCCGTCTAAAAATAAATGAAGGAAGACGTTTTTTACGTTGTTCATTCTCGCAAACGTAAGAAGCGCGAGAAAATGGTCGGGATCCGAATGAGCGCTTTGCCCGTCGGATAAAAGACCCATAAGGTGCAGATTGGAATTATATTTTTTTATGTGCTTTAACGCATTAATAAAAATAGGATTTCTAAAAAATGATCCCTGATTTATGGCGCGGCCGATTTTGACCGCGTCTTGTTCAACCACTCTTCCGGCTCCTATGTTCATGTGTCCTGCTTCCGAATTTCCAACTTGATCGGAAGGTAAGCCTACAAATCGGCCTGACGCATGAAGGCGCGTATTGGGATATTTGCGAATGATGCGATTCATGTTTGGCGTTTTTGCCAAACTAATGGCATTCCCGTGGCCCTTTGGCGCTATGCCCAACCCGTCGATTATAAGCAATACCACGGGTCCAATCTTTTTTCTAATATTTTTTTTAACCATAAGAATTTTTTCTTTTAACCTCTTCTTCAATCTCCATGAGACGGTTATATTTTACTATTCTTTCTCCTCGACACAGCGAGCCTGTTTTGATAAATTCAGCTCCTGATGCTATAGCAAGATCTGAAATAAAATCATCGGTTGTTTCTCCCGAGCGGTGTGAGATCGCAGTGGCGTATGAATGTTTTTTCGCCTCAAGGATTGTCTTAATTGTTTCTGTTATTGTTCCAATTTGGTTGATTTTTACAAGAATTGCGTTCGCGATATTTTTTTTTATCCCCTTCTTGAGCCTTTCAATATTTGTTGCGAAAAGATCATCTCCTATAAGATGTATTTTTTTACCAAGTATTTTTGTAAGATAATGCCAGCCTGCCCAGTCATCTTCCGCAAGAGCGTCTTCTATTGACACGATAGGATAATTTTTTATTAAATTTTTGTAATACGCTATCATCTTTTCGCTTGTATTCTTGCGGCCCTCGGTTTTTAGAATATATTTTCCGTTTGAATAAAACTCCGAAGATGCCACATCAAGCCCGAATTTTACTAAATGTAAATTGTAGCCCGCTGCCACAACCGCCCTTGATATAAGTTTGAGAGGTTCTTCATTGTTGTTCGCACGCAGCGCAAATCCGCCTTCGTCTCCAACGGTTGTAGGCAGTTTCTTTGACGCAATAATATATTTTAGAGCATGAAATATTTCAGCTCCACATTGGATTTGCCTTGATACGCTTTTAAATTGGGGCAATATCATATATTCTTGAAAATCAGTGCTAACATTTGCGTGCGCTCCCCCATTCATTATGTTCATCATGCACGTAGGCATATTCCATGTTTGAATATTCCCAAAAAATATTTTTCGCAAGTACGCATAGAGCGGGAGTTTTTTTTCATTCGCAAGCGCGCGCACACTGGCCATTGAAACAGAGAGAATCGCGTTCGCTCCAAGGCGCGATTTATTTTTTGTTCCGTCAAGCGCGAGAAGAACGCCATCAATTTCGTTGAGTGATCTAAAATTTTTTCCTATAAGTTTTTTTGCAATGGTTATATTAACATTTTTTACCGCGCGAAGAACTCCTTTGCCGTTATATCGTTTTTTGTCGTTATCCCTCAATTCGCTCGCTTCGTGAAGGCCCGTTGACGCGCCTGAAGGAACAGAGGCTTTTCCTTTGAATTTCTTTCCAATTATAACTTCCGCCTCAACGGTTGGGTTTCCCATTGAATCGATTATTTCTCGAGCTAAAATTGATGTAATGGAATTTTTCATACGATAACAATTATATTCATTTAGAGGATTTCGTAGGATATGGTAATTTGCACCGTAATTTCTTGGTTTCCCGCTTGAATTGTAGGGGCGGGAATGTCTGCTTGGGCGCCCGCTTCCATTGCATAGCTTTTATAGTATGGCATATATGGCGGCGGCACGGAATTGTTTTCGGAAAATGAAACAACGCGTCCGAGCTTTACTCCGGCCTCCTTTGAGAGTGTTTGCGCCTTTTCCTTAGCGTCTTGTAAGGCTTTAAGCCTCGCTTCCTGCTCAAATTTTTCAATGTCGTCTACGGTAAATGTCAAACCACCTACCTGATTGAGGCCAAGTTCGCCGATAAGCTGAAGCACTTTTGGAATTTTTTCAAAGTTCCTTATTTTTATAGAAATATTTTGATCAACGCTATACGCTCTCAAGTTTTGCCTGTTATTTACCCAGTCATATACGGGATATACGTTATATTGCGTTGAGGTTATATCTTCTTTTGGAATATCTAATTTTTTGAGCTGGTCATGCATCGCGTTTATTTTTTTTGTATTTTCTACTTGCGCATCTGAAACATTAGATTTTTCAGTTTTAAGCCCAAGAGATACTTGCGCAATATCGGGTATGGCATATGCTTTGCCTTTGCCGCTTATGGTGATGGTGTGCGGAGATTCGGTTGATTTACCGATATAATCGTTTGTTTTCCACGCGTTTCTTGTAAGAGATACAAGATAGAGGGAGAGCGCGATAAGCGAAATCGCGAAAAAGACCTGTATCCATTTTTTTTGTGAGATTTGAATTTCTGGCATATGTTTATATTATGAATTATTTTTTTAAAGGTAAAAGCGCGGGAAGATTTTCATTTTCTAAAAATTGCAGCATGGCTCCTCCTCCGCTTGATAGAAATATATTTTTTTTACCGCTGTTGAAAAAATGCACGATTCCTTTGAGCGTGTCGCCTCCCCCGATAATTATTTGTGATCGCGTCCCAACAAGCGCTTTAAATATTTCTCGTGTTCCTTTACTGAAGTTCTTGTATTCTATCATGCCAAGCGGGCCGTTCCAAATTATGGTTTTTGATTTTTTTAGAATAAGTGAATATTCTTGTACGGTTTTGGGGCCTATATCCAATATATATTCGTTTGGCTTGACATCTTGAATTTTAGAAATTCGAATATTCGCATTTTTTGATATGCTATTTGCGCACACGAGATCTATGGGAAGATATATTTTTTTTGATGCAATAATAATTTTTTTTATAGCTGGAATCATGCCATGTTCCGTCAGGGATCGGCCGATAGATATTTTGGACGCTTCAAGGGCGGTATTGGCGAGCGCGCCTCCCAAAAGAATATAGTCTGCGGTTTTTTCAAACGTATGAATAAGTCCGAGCTTTGTTGAAATCTTAGCGCCGCCCAAGATGACAGCAACAGGTTTTTTTGCATTGGTTATTATATCGCTTAGCGTCTTTACTTCTTTTTCAAGAAGGAATCCCGCATAGCTTGGAAGGAATGACGTTATGGCAACCATAGAGGCATGCTTTTTATGAGAATTAGAGAAAGCGTCATTGACATACATATCGCCCAAGCTCGCTAGTTTTCGCGCAAAAAATTGGTCATTTTTTTCTTCCTCCGGATAAAAACGGATGTTTTCAAGCATTATTATATCGCCTTCTTTTGCATTTTTTATGGCGTTTTCAACGAGAGTTCCTGTTATCGCATCTACTTTTTTTATTTTTTTCTTAAGAAGAACCGAAAGCCTTTCAGCAATTGGATCAAGAGAAAATTTTTCATCTCTTTTTCCTTTCGGCCTTCCCATGTGGGTAATAATAATCACTATTGCTTTTTTTCTTACAAGATATTGAATAGTGGGAAGAGACATTACTATGCGAGCGTCTTCGCCTTTTCGAAGCCTTCTTTTCGCGTCAAGTGTGACATTGCAGTCAATTCTCAATATAACTTTTTTACCTTTAAGGTTTTTAATTTCTTTGATTGATCGCAACATCATTGTAAAAATGTTTTATATATAAAAAAGCCTAAAACTATTCCAGAGGCGTTTGCGAGCATGTCTATTGCGGATTCGGAGTATGTATTTTTATTTTTTTTCAAATGATCGAATACTTCTTTACAAAGGCCTAAGGCAATAACGATGATTGCGCCGGTAATTATCGATTGTGTCACCATTTCAATAAAAATAAACAGCAAAAAAGAAATTGCTATGTGTTTGAATGTATTGCGGTTGATTGCCTTCATTATCGCATTGATTTTCCGACTAATTCTGCCATTTCCACAAGCCGCAAGCTGTATGCCCATTCATTATCGTACCACGCAAGGATTTTCACTAAATTACCTCCGACAACTCTTGTAAACGCTGTGTCAACAATAGCTGAATAGGGCGATCCAATATAGTCGGACGAAACAAGGGGCATATCGGTAACATCAAGTATATCTTTGTACAGAGGAAGCTTTGTTGCTTTTTTGAATGTATTATTGATTTCTTCAACCGTAGTGTCTTTTTTTAAAACACATGTTATGTCGGATAATGAAACGCACGGAGTGGGAACTCGTATGGATATGCCGTCAAAAAGATTCTTGAGGCTTGAAACCACTTTGGTGGTTGCTATGGCGGCTCCTGTAGATGTTGGAATAATATTTTGTGCGGCAGCGCGCGCTCTTCGCAGATCTTTATGCGGCCCGTCAACCAGCGTCTGGTCGGCTGTGTATGAATGCACCGTGGTCATCATGCCTTTTTCAATGCCAAATTCGCTTTCCAGAACTTGAATGACCGGGGATATGCAGTTTGTGGTGCAGGAAGCGTTTGATATGATATTCTCTGATTTTTTTAGCGTCAATTTTTTTTGCGTTTCTTTGGTGCCTAAAACAAGCGTCTGCGTCATTTCGTCTTTTGCCGGAGCGGAGATGATAACTTTTTTGGCTCCTCCCTTGATGTGCGATGATGCCGCGTCTTTGCTTGTAAAAAAACCGGTGCATTCTAGCACTACGTCAACTTTGAGCTTTGCCCAGGGAAGCTTTGCTGGATCCCTTTCGGCATATAAAGGAAATGATTTCGTATCTACTATGAGATTGTTGCCTTTTATTGAAATATTTTTTTGGTATATCCCATAGACAGTATCATATTTAAGCAAATGAGCCAATGTTTTTGGATTCATAAGGTCGTTTATCGCTACAATTTCAACATTTTTTTTATTAAGCGCGGCTTTGAAGGCGGCTCTGCCAATTCTGCCAAACCCGTTAATAGCTATTTTTATTGACATATTTTATTTTTATTAAGTGTAAAGATATAGGTATTATAGCATTTTTTTACAAATAAAAAAAGCTTGATTTGAGCATTATTTTCAAGCCTTTTTGTATTCTATTGAAACTGAATATTTACTATGGTTGGATTACGTTCAGATTTGTCTTTTGCGCTTACTTCGTATACCTTGAGCGTTCCTTTTATTTTTAATGCTTTTTTTAGAAGAATTTTCTTTTCAAAATAGCCGAATTCGGAAGAGCCAGATGAAACCTGCATATCTCCTTCTTGGATTATCGCATTTTTTTCATCAGTGAGCCGGTAATACACTAAGCCGTTGTATTCTGTGGAGGTCTTTGCGTACCCGTTTATATTCACCTCTTTGCCTGCGATTATGTCATTTTCTTTTGGAGAATCAAGTATTATCCCAGAAAGCTCTTCCAGTTTTTTTCCGCTTATTATTTTTGCCTTAAATACTTGCTTTGGGATTTTTGGCTTCAGCGGGTCTTCGAGATGAAATCGCAAGGTGAATACTCCCGGCTTTATTATTTTTATTTTCCATTCGGAAAGATATTCATTTGCTTGTAATCTCAGGTCTCCCTCACTAATAACATTATGTTCTTTCAGGCTAAGATAACCGCCTGCCGTTGGTTCTCGAAATGACCATTGTAGAATGGATTTTTTTTCACCTTTGAGCACTACTAAAATCACGTCTCCTGGATTAGCAAAAATCGCTTGATTATTTTTTTCTGTTATATCGATTGTTGTTTTTGAATCTGGAATTTCAGCCGATATATTGAGGGACTCTTTTTGTGGGTTAACTCGTGACTTTTGGCAGGCAACAAAACCGAAAAGAGAAAGAATGAAAATTGTAAACAAGAAAATTTTTTTCATTGAAATGGTTTATGTTACGATAAAAACTTATAGAAGTTTTTTCGCGTCTAATATGCTAGATGTAAAAACGGGTGAATGAAAGTATTTCTATTTTTTTTCCTGCAGAATGTTCATCAATATAGTTTTGAACTGTTTTTTTGTCATCTTTCACGAATGGCTGCAGAAGAAGGCAGTTTTCTTCAAAAAACTTCTGGAGCTTGCCTTGCGCAATTTTTTCAATAATTTCGGCTGGTTTTTTTTCATTTTTTATCTGCTCGCGATAAATTTCAAGCTCCTTATCAATAACCTCTTTTGGAACGTCTTTTTTGTCTATGTAGATGGGATTTGAAGCGGCGATGTGGATGGCAATATCATGCGCTAGCTCTTTTTCTACCTTTCCATTAAAAGAAACTAAAACTCCGACTTTTTTATTTGCATGTATATATCCTTCAACATATTCGCTCTTGATCGCCTCCGACGCTCCAAGCGTTATATTTTCTCCTATTTTTAAGATCAATGCTTCTTTTTTACTGTTGAATTCTTGCTGAATGTTTCCTTCCAAGCCAAAACGCGCAAGATCTTTTACAAACTTAATGAAATCGTTATTTTTTGCCACAAAATCCGATTCGCAAAGCAATGAAACCATTGATCCTAACTTATTATCATTTGAAATCGCTATTTCGATAACTCCTTCTTTGGTTTCACGGTCGGCTTTTTTTGCGGCTTTAAGCGCGCCTTTTTTTCTTAAAACATCTATTGCTTTGTCGATGTCATTATTACTTTGTTCGAGAGCCTCTTGGCAATCATTGATTCCAGCCCCGGTAATTTTTCGTAAATGGAGAAGTATCTTTGTATCAACTGCCATATTATTATAATTTTATTTGATTTTTGAACTAGATTTAGCCGGTTGTTTTTTATTTTTTTCCTCAAGCCCTTCTTTTACTGCGGATGCTATATAGCTTGTGATAAGCTCAATTGATTTTATGCCGTCATCGTTTCCGGGTATAGGGTACGTAATGGCATCTGGATTCACATTGGAGTCGCAGATGGCAACTATAGGAATTTCTTTTTTGTAAGCTTCATGAATGGTTGTCGTGTCAGTTTTAATATCTACTACGAATATAGCATCAGGAAGTTTTTTTAAATCAACTATGCCACTGACTATTCTTTGCAATTTTTCCATTTCTTTATCGAATTTTAATTGTTCTTTTTTTGTATATTTTGAGGCGAGATCACCAGATTCTTTTCGTTGTTTGAGGGTAATATAGTATTGAACGAGCCTCCGCACTTCCGCGAAATTCGTAAATGTTCCGCCAAGCCAGCGCTCGGTGACATACGGCATGCCAACTTCTTTCGCGTACTTTACAATTATCGGTTGCGCCTGCTTTTTTGTTGAAACAAAAAGAAGAGTGCCGCCATTTGCAACTATTTTTTTAATAAAATCATGCGCGTTTTTTATTTTTTCTTCAGTCATCTCCAGATTGATTATGTGCACGCCGTTTTTCTGGGTAAAAATAAAAGGCTTCATTTTTGGATGCCATCGAGATACTTGATGGCCGAAATGAACCCCGGCTTTAAACAAATCTAAAATACTTATTTTTTCCGACATATATATGTTTCCTTTTTAGCCCTTGCGAGCTCCTCTACTGCCTCTTATTTCTGCCCAGTTTGCTTCTCTGTCATCCTGAACTTGGTTCAGGATCACTTGTAGATTCCGAAACAAGTTCGGAATGACAAAACAGGGAGGATGGAAATAAGGTGTGTAGCAGTATGTGTTTTAATTAAATATTGTAGTCTTTATAGTATCATATAGGCAGGATTTGTCAACAGAAAAAATAATTTGAGAAGATTTTTATATCATTATAGTTTAGCAAAAATTGAGTTATATAATTGATTATTTTGACAAAAATATATATTAATGGTATTATATAAATTCAACTCAAGTGTTGAGTTGACCTCGTGCCTTGGGGAAAGAGGCAAAAATGTCAATCGGACACAGTGTCCGAAGATGGAGGATCTTTATGTCTGACGGAATTGATAAGGCGCGTTTGTTTTTGGGTTTAGTGCTGCTGGCTGTAGGACTTGCCGGATTTGTTTCACGAGACGCGGTAATTGGGAAAATGAGAGAGCCCGTGCCAAGATCGAGATACTTCAACAATTCAGATTCCCCTTTTCCAATGTCGGATAGCGAGCGTGAAAGCCATCGTAAAAAGGAAAGACGCGAAGACGAAGAGTTGTGGAGGTGGCATAACAAGCAGACGTTTAACAAGCAAGCGGTTCTTGTGGTGAGTGGTGTTGTGTTCTTTGCAGGGTTGGGGATCGCTGTTTTTTCATTAGGTGGTAGAAAATCGGGAATACGATAACGCCTGCGCTCGGGTTCGGCGGGTCAAAATACGTATTATGTTCTTTTATTGCAACAACCATCGAGAGGATTCTTCGGAATCCTCTTTTTTTATATTCAAGCATTGCTTTCATTTGATAGAATTTTTTGATTTTCAGTCCATGCAAAGCACAAGAGAATAAATCCAATTCCCAAAGGATGATTCAGATACGGCGTAAATATGTGCGTGACAAGTAGCGCGATAAGGCCGAAAAAAAGTCCCACTCTCACAGGCTCAAGATTTTTTAAAAGATCGCAAGCGGCGGTGTATATAAAAATAAGATAGGAGATAAGCCCAAGAATTCCTATTTTGAGAATAGTATCTAAATACCCCCACTCAAAGGTAAAAGTTGTATATACGCCGTCGGGATTTTTTTCAAGAATCCGGGGATCGCTTGTTTTGTATGTTGCGCTTGTACCAAAGCCTGATCCGAGAATAGGATGTTTTTGTATCTTTGAAAAAAGCGGGTTTAGTTGGCTTATCCTTGAAACGCCTCCGGCATCATCGGAAAGCTGCGATGTCCTTTTTAAAAATATATTGCCATAATACCCTGAAATTGTTTGGATTAAAAATATTTGGGAAATAATTGCAATGCACATGCCCGCTATCGGCAATGTAAGATTTTTCCACTTGGTTTTCCAACGCAATTTCATAATAAAAACAAAAGTTAGAAGTCCGGCGATTCCGCCAATCCAAAAACTTCTGGATTGGCTCACAAGAAGTATAAAAAGAGAACAGTAAAAAACTACTCCGTATAGCGCTTGCTGTTTTTTGCTATATATCGTGGTTGCAGTAAAGTAGGCAAGTACTAAAAAAAGCGCGATAAGCGCGAAAATATGCGACTGAAAAAAAATTCTAAAAAAACTTTCATCAAGCCGGGTAATTTCACCGACTCCCGTGTCTCGAATCCATTTATACAAAGAATCGCCGACAGAAACAAATCCTCGCGAGAAAAGCGAGAGCAGTATAGCTGTTTTAATACTCGTCCATATGATTGAAGCATACAGGATGTCAATAATATGTGGCAAAAATTTTTCATTTTTTAACGAATCCATTACAGGGAATATAAGCAAAAAATAGA
>CAYJWS010000002.1:0-4179 GCA_964373925.1 uncultured Gammaproteobacteria bacterium | reverse complement strand
GAATAGGTGACCCTTTCCGCCAATAAATAATTCTCCAAACGCCATTGCGACTCCATATTCAAGCTTATACAGCGTTACAAAAAGAATAGCTGCGCTCATAGCAAGAAACAAAATAATATTATTGGGCGAAAAAAAATAGACAATGGCAGAAAGCACGTCTATGGCAAAAAAAATAAAAAATGCTATAATAATTTTTTTCATTTTTTATCGGGCTTTAAAAAAGGAGTCATTATAAGCGATACAAAAAGGCTTATTGGCGAGAAGCATAATAATATAAAATGCGAAAATGCGCTTGAGTGTTTTTTAAAATAATAGATAAGCGATGTATTAAACATTTTTTGCTTTGTAAAGGAATAGAGCAGGCCAAAACTTTGCGCTTGATGGTGGATGATCTGCGCGTAAGAAACATAATAGATTTTTATATCGGCATCTTGAGCTCTTTTGCAATAATCCACTTCTTCAAACCAGATAAAGAAATTTTCGTCGAGTAAACCGATTTTTTCAAGAGTTTTTCTATTAAACATAAAGAACGAACCGGCAACTTGCTGCACTTCTTGCGTGTTTAAATAGTCAAAATCTTTTTTAAAATATTTCTTAAGAGGCGGCAGATGAGGAAAAATTTTATGGATTTTTAAGAGAATAAGAAGCTGCGAAGAAAGCGTCGGATTCGCACGTACGCTCGGCTGTATGGTGTTGTCGGGATTTTTATGCGCGCATCCGGCAATGCACGCGTCGCCGTGAGACTTAAAAAAACCCACCATTTGAGCAAGCGTGTTTTGCGTTAGTTCCGTATCGGGATTCAAAAGAAGAATATAATCTCCGCTAGATTGCGTTATCCCTTGATTATTCGCGGTGGCAAAGCCTTTATTTTTATTATTGCATATTGCCTTGAATGAAATATTGTTGCCAAAACTCACTTGAGGGATTTTCTTTACATAATCTGCCGTGCCATCGGTTGAAGCATTATCAACGATGATAATTTCGCATGGAATCCCGGAGAATTGCGCAATTGATTCTATGCATTTTTTTAAAAGGTTACAAACGTTCCAAGAAACGATAATTATTGAAACAACTGGTTTTTCTGTCATATGAGATGATGTTTCTTCTTGACGATTTCTACCGCCTCTAAGTAACTGTGCACTTTTTTATTCCTTTTAAAATATCTGATAAATATTTTAGGCATCCATTTGCTCATAGTTCCTCCCGGATGCACGGTAAAAAGATATTGTGGTATCCACATTCCTCTTTTTCCCTGTTCAAGCATGGTAAGCCATACATCCCAATCCTGCAAGCGTTTGATATTTTCATCAAATCCGGGAAAGTCTACTCTCCTAATAAGCGATGTAGTATGAATATAGGGCATTTCTTTGAGTTTTTGATCATTGAATTCCCATAATTTAAATTTTTTCCATCCAAATTTAAATGATGAGTAAGTGTAGGAGAAGTTTTTGTTTGAAATGAGTTTTTTGAGACATATTTTAATAAAGTTTTTATGAAGTATAACATCAGCGTCGCAAAATAAAATAAATTCACTGCTACATAATTCTGCTCCCCTATTTCTTGCATAAGGAGCTCCATTATGATCAATTCTAACAATCATAGTTTTAGTAGAAATTTCATTTTTATAACTTTTTGCGTTTAAGTTTTCCGCGCGAAGCCACAGCTCAAGCTTATCTTTTAAGCCATCGGTTGATCCATCGTCAATAATAAAAATTCTAAAATCTTGAAACGTCTGTTTCTGCAAGCTCTTAAGGCAATCTATAATCTTATCCGACTGATTATACACTGGAATTACTATATCAACTATAGCCATATTTTAGTAGATTATTTTTTTTATTTTTTCAACCTGGTTATGCCATTGAAATTGGCTATGCACCCTATCCATTCCCTGAATTCCCAATACGTGCGCTTTATCAGGATTGTCTAAAAGATATAAAATATTTCGCGTTATTTCATCAATATTCATAGGGTCAACTAAAATGCCAGTTTTTTCATGCACAATTGCCTCTGGTATTCCCCCGCTTCTGCCTCCAATAGCAGGCTTTCCAAAAAGATTTGCTTCCAAATAGACTATTCCAAACCCTTCAACATCTTTATTTGCCAACTGCCTTGCTGGCATAACGAATATATCACATAATTCATACAGGCATGACGCCTCGCCATCTTCAATTATTCCCGTAAAAATGACGTGATTACTAACCTCATACTGCCTCGCGAGCACTTGAAGCGCCTGCTTGTGAGGACCTTCACCCGCTATAACATAGACCGTGTTACTGTGCTTTTTTATAACTTGAGGCAGAGCTTTTATAGCCATATCGTGGCCCTTTCGCTCGATAATTCTCCCTACTGTCAAAAGTATTTTTTTATTATGGAGGTTGTACTTGTTTTTTACCTTAATCATTTCAAGATCGCTTGGATTAGGCAGAACCTCCGGGCATGGATATATGGTATATATGTGCGAATGTGGATATTTGTAATTTTCAACAAGATGTTTGGTAAAATTGCTATTGGCGAATATTCCCTTAGCTTGACGAATAACCTTTTTCGCGACAATTTTTTTTCTTCCCGAAAGCATGGAAATATCCCTTCCGTGGCAGAAGATATAGTACGGAATATTCTTATTGATTTTCATTATGTACGCAATAGTTCCTATGGGAAGGATTTGCCCGGCTAATATGGCTTCAATTTTTTCTTTTTTTACAATATCATAAACATCTTTCGCAAGTCCGGCCCATTTTGGCCATACGAAAGAATTCTTGGATAACATTTTTTTTCTATAGATTCTGTATTTCTTACTTTCATCAAAATTGTCTGAATCGCTCGTCTGGGGAGCTATGACAAAAAGATCTTTTGCAGGAAGAAAATCGCAAACATTTTTGTAAAACGTTGCGACTCCTCCTTTGTAAGGAGGAAAATCTAATGTAATAAATAAAACTTTTTTCATAGTTGAATATATTTTTTAAAATCCGAAAACCGAAAAGCGCGAACAAGCAACAGTATTCCAAAGTACACAATAATACATATCAAGATAACCAGTATAAAATGCAAATATTGAATCAAGGTATACGCCACACCCATCATAATTATACACGCTAGCGACGTTTTTGTTAAAATTGGCAAAAAATCTGATGCTTTAAAGGGGAGAACTTTGCTTACCCAATAAAAATCTAAAATAAAAACGAGGATATTCACGAAGAGAAACGTAACTCCCGCTCCAAGATAGCTATAGAAAGGAATGAGAAAAAAATTTACAACAATAGTAAGAATAGACATAATTGCTCGGTTGATCGTGTTATATTTTTGCCTGTCCGTAGCGTTAAGCAAATATCCGGTAGAAAAACTTAAAAATACAAAAGGGATCGCGATCGCCATAATGATAAATGTCGTGGAGATGTCAATATATTTCGGCCAAATATTTTTTACAATATACGGAATCATCACCATAAGGCCAAATGCGATGGGAAAGCTTGCGAGAATGAGATACTCAACGGACGTGAGAAAATTTTTCTTGAGTTTTTCTTTTGATTCAATATAATTCTTGCTAAAAACCGGAAAAAGTGCGGAAGCAAGCGCAAAAGGAATTACTTGCGAGAGTGCGGTTATTGTTTTTGCGGGAACAGAATACAGCCCCACGGCGCGATCGGTTGAGAAAAAACCAAGCATTACCGAGTCCGAAGCATTATACACTTTAATAAAAATACCACCAAGGGCAAACGCGGGAAGTATTTTTAAAAAATGTTTAATAATCGTGCTATCCCACTCTGGCTTCAAGGAAAATGATAGCTTGAATTTGAGTAAAAATACTGAAAATAAAAAATTGAAAATACTTGCTACAACAAGAGCAAGGATTATAAAAATTATATTTTTCGTGAAAAACAAAGCTGCAATTCCGACCCCAAAAATTATTATTTGAACCACAATGGTCGCGACGCTTTCATACAGTAAGTTTTGGTACGAGCGAAATATTCCCCAAAAACTCACCGTAAAAGCGTCGAGCGCCATAATTATTCCCGCCAAATACACCAGCTGTTTTGTAACAAGCGGTTTGTCGGTTGCGTTAATAAACAAGACAAGGCAAGTTAGCACAATAATAGCTAGCGGAATCTTAACGGCTATAATATTCTTTAAGTAGGTATTTGTTTTTTGTGGATTCTTTGAGGATTCACGAATAAGTATAGG
>CAYJWS010000001.1:0-45338 GCA_964373925.1 uncultured Gammaproteobacteria bacterium | reverse complement strand
TCATACTGCTACCTTGCACACGCAAAGCGTAGTGCTTGCCCTGCTTTCCAATTTCATCTTTTGTAATAGTGATGGTTTCATCAGGAATTTCTATCGCCTCAATAGGCTCACCTGCCGCAATTGCGCCGAGAATTGGTATCTCTATCGTTTGTTTTTGTTCAATAGCCGAAATGCCCCGGGGTTGATTAAATTCTTTATTAAGTTGCCCAGCTTCCTGTAGTTTTTTTATGTAATAGTGGGCAGTAGATACTGAAGCAAGCTTGAATTTTTTACCAATTTCCTCAAGAGAGGGGGCATAGCCCTTGGCGGTCTTATAAATTTTTATGAAATCAAGCACCTTTTTTTGTTTTTTGGTAATCATGGGTATTGACGAGAATTTTATAAGGATTATACTATCAGTATAGAAGATAAATAGAAAGTATACAAGTAGTTAGTTATCCCCAACCAAAAATTATGAAAGGTAGCACCGCACAACCTAAAGTTTTTATCTCTTATAGCTGGACAAGCCTACAACATAAGCAGTGGGTTTTAGATTTAGCGGTGCGTTTGTCTGGAGATGGGATAGTCGTGGTATTGGATGAGTGGGATTTGAAAGGGGGACAGGATAAACATGTTTTTATGGAGCAAATGATAAATGATATAAATATTAAAAAAGTGCTTGTTGTTTGTGACCGTGTTTATCAAACGAAAGCTGATGATAGAAAGGGAGGAGTGGGGACAGAAACACAGTTAATTTCAAAAGAGGTTTATGAAAATACTGTCCAAGAAAAATTTATTCCCATTGTGCGGGAATATGATGACGCGGGGAACCCTTGCATTCCGCATTATATGGCGAGTAGAATTTATATTGATCTTTCTTCGGATGAAAAATTTGAAGAAAGTTATCAAAAATTGATAAGGAATTTGTACGATAAACCGTTACTAAAAAGACCATTACTCGGAACTCCACCCGTCTATATTGTCGAGGAAGAGCAGATCGTATTAAAAACATCTCACAAGGTAGCTGAAATTAAGAATGCACTTTTAAATGATAGACGAAGCTCAAACGGTTTAATCTCGGATTATCTTGATACGGTGATTTTTTTGTTAGAAGATTTTCGTTTGTCGGGTGGCTCGATGACAGATTTTGATGATCGTGTAGTTAAAACAATAGAAAAAATGCTTCCTTTGAGGGATGATTTTATTGATTTTGTTTTTACAGTGTTTAAATATCAAGAATCTGTTGATTTTGAAAAATTCCATAACTTTTTTGAAAAATTGATACCATTTTTTTATCGTCCAGAAAATATTCAGTCTTATACTGAGGTTGATTATGATAATTACAAATTTTTTACTTATGAACTTATTCTAAATTTTGTTGCGATACTTCTGCAGTTGAAAAAGTATAAGGAGGTTTCCCATTTCATAAACTCTCAATACTTCTACCATCATCCAAATTCTAGTGAATTAACATATAACGGTATTAATATTTTTAATAAGTCTTCTCGTTCACTGGATGAAACAAGAAATAAAAGATTAGACAAGCGTCGTGTCAGTTTGACTGCGGATTTAATTAAGGAACATTCAACACGCACGGATATTAGTTTTGATGAAATCAAACAGGCAGATTTGGTTCTGTATTATATAACTGAATTGTATGGAGGTAGGTTTTCGTGGTTTCCTCGAACTTCTGTATATAATTCTCGTGGAAGTGCCGTTGAGCTATTTGAGCGAATGATATCGTTTCAATATTTTGAGAAAATTAAAGTCCTTTTTGATATTCAAAATATTGAGCAACTTAAAAAATTGATTGCAGAATATACTGAGAAAAACAAAGAGCGACAACGCAGACATCCATGGGATTATGAGATTCTTCCATTAGAAAATGTTATTGATCCAAATAAGATAGGTACCATTAAATAGCTCTCCCGAAATTCGCCAAAAGAAAAGACTCGAAGGTTCGAGTCTTTTTAAAGATCACTGAGGCAAGCCATCGATGGCTTGGTCAAGAGAATAATTCGCGATGCCGATCATTTTAAGAATGATTTGAATTATGCCCGAGGCTACCTCAGGGAGAAGAGCTTGAAGCACAAGGATTATAATAACGAGTGTGAAACCCGCTCGCAATGCTTGAAACATATGTTTAGCATTATGTGTTAAATTGAGAGGGTACACTATTAGGATGACGAATCCTCGTGTTAAGCTTTTTTTAGCTTTGCCCTTCTCGATTCTGTTAACGAGTATTTCGTCAAAATACATTAACAAAATGAGAGGGGCAAATATTGTAGAGTGCTAATATTCCTTTATTTTATACTATTTCATTCATTAAATAATGTCAAGCATCTATCACATTATTGATTTTTATACACCACGTAGATATTCACGCCATCTCGAAGGGCAAACTCTTCATAGGCAAAACCCCTTGGAACTTGTTCTTGAGAAAATAGCGTGTCTCGCACAATGAATATTTTGAAATTTTCATAATCCTCATATTTAATTGACGCAGCATCTGGAAGATACTCCACATTTTTTTTGTAAAGATAAAAAGGCAATGGCCAGTAGTCCTTGGAAACAATCAAAATTTTGTCATCTTGGCCATAGACAGAATTAATTTTTTTTACGAGGTCAAAAATATTCGCGTATGTATGAACGTAAGCAAAAGTATTGTTTGACTGCCATGGATACCAGACATTAGTATATAAAGAAAAAAATACAAGATAGGCTATGCCAACAGAAGTAAAAATCAGCTTTTGCATTTTTTTCAAAGGGATATGCTTATATCCAACTCCGGCAAGATAGCACATGGGCACGGTGATATTAACCACAAGCCACGGCATTTTATATTTAATTATGCTATATATTGCCAAGTTCCAAAGAAACCAGAGCGCGATAGTTCTTGAAAACGCATTTTTCCAAGCATAAAAGATTCCAAAAATGGCATATATAAAAATCGGAAGTTCGTATTTCGTAAGTATTGCAATATAGTAAAACCATGGCTTAAAATGACCGCTGTCAGAATAGCTTCTTTTGAACCACGGAAAGATCCCTTGAATTGATTGTATAAACCCTTGCAAGCTGTTAAAGAAAGCAGTAAAAAGGGCAATATAAATAAGCAAGAAAAGTATAATGGAGATATATATAAAAAAACGATCTTCGCGCCATTGAATTTTTTTTAGATTTTTTCCTTCTAAAAAAAGAAGTATCAATAATAGCAATAAAAAGATAATGGACGTTTCTTTTGTCGCAAGCATAAGGGCAAGCGCGATTGAAAAAAATGGAAGGTAGCGGAGATCCTTGTTTTCAAAAATTTTTGTAAAAAAAATTATTGTTAAACACGAGAAAAATACAAGCGCTACTTCATGAATGGAATATCGAGAAAAATAGAGAATACTTGGTGAAATAAGCAAAAAAATTAATGTTGTGTATGGCTCAAACACTTCTTTTTTCCTTATCAATAATAGCGGAATGAGTAAAAGCAATATTCCATATATTGCCGCGGGCAAACGAAGAGAAAATTCTGAAACGCCAAATAGCATAAATGACAAAAAAATGGAAAAGAAATACAGTGGCCCGTGGTAGTTAGTCGGGTCATACATAAATTTTCCTTGCTGGATAATCTGTTCGGCAAAAAAGAAATTAACTCCCTCGTCATGGTGAAGAGGCCTGGTATTCAAGTATAAAAGGCGCGTTATAAGCGCTATCGCGATAAAAATAAAAATTATGAGTTTATTTTTTTTCATAAAGTTTCATTAAACATATTTTATCAGAAAAAAGCAGGAAAGAAAAATGCATTTTTTTATCTTGCTGAGATTAAAAATCGCGATTTGGGCTTTACAAGTTCCATAAGATATGCTATACTAATATCAGCGCCCCAAAATAGATGTTTCTATATATCAAGGGGCTTTTTTATTTGCCCGCAATTAATGACCAAAATCAAATATATGCGCATTATTTTCAGAAAACCAAAAAGATATGATTATTTTTTTGTGCACTTGTATTCTGTGACCGCTACTTCCTTGCTCATCGGAGCGCATTTTATATTTGCCAGCCAGATAGTGAGGGCAGCCCAGCTTATTTCATAAAATAGTATTACAATTTAAAAAAAATAAAAATAAAAATGTGGAAAACGCCCAAACAAAAAATGTAAACAAAAAAGGATGGTATGCTCATTTTCACGAACACATCTACTTGCACGCGTATACGGCGTTTGCCACCACAATTGTTATTGTGGCTTTTTTTGTCTTTGCGATGCAAATTGCCTCGGCTTCAACAAAAATTACTAATGACCCAAGAATCTTGGGGGTCGCGTATTCTGCTTCGCCAACCCCTCCATCTACGACAACTCCATCCCCAAGTACGACTGTTACGTCGAGTGCTAGCGCCACTCCATCGCCTTCTTCCTCATCTTCCGTAAGCCCTTCCCCAAGCGCAAGTATTACACCTTCTCCAGTTTCATCTCCAATACCAAATCCATCGACATCTCCAAGCCCCTCCCCCTCTCCAGTAGTCTCGGCTACTCCAATACAACGCATATCTCCAACACCAACACCCTCAGTAAATCCAGTTGCAGTTGTTTCAAAATCTCCAAATCCACAAACTACTCCAAAAGTAACCCCAACTCCAGAATTATCACCATCACCAATCATTTCAACGCCAGCAAATCCTGATAATACTGTTACTCAAGAAGCTTTGCGTTTTCGAAGAGGTGATGTTGACGGAGATGAATTTGTTTCAGTAAATGATATTTTAATTTTAAGCAATTATCTCTATTCAGGAAATTCTATTATTTGTAAGGACGCTGCGGATACTAATGATGACGGGCGCATTGACATATCGGATCTTGTAAACCTTTCTTCCTATATAAGTTATGGAGGAGACAGATTATTGCCATCGCCCGGTTCAAGGGTTGCAGGTATTGATCCTACTAAAGATAACCTGGGATGCGAGAAGTATCCACTAGAAAAAAAGTTAGTATCTCCTACTGTCCAAATAAAACAAAAGCCACTAAACGTAAATGTTTTGTCATTTATTGATACGGATAAAGATGGCGTTAATGATTTTGATGAAAAAAATGTATTTAAAACAGATCCTCTTAATACCGATACTGACGGAGATGGATTTTCTGATGGTCAAGAAGCAAGTACCGGCCATGATCCAAAAGATCCCGCGCCTTCTGCAAGTATTGCGTTTTATGCGTACGGCAAACCGCGGATGGAAATAAAATCAGAGCGAGCTTGTTATAATGATTTTGTCAAAAGATTTAATGTGCTCAAAGGAAAGAAAACCGTAAAAAAATCATTTCTTGATTTTGCCAAAAAAGCATCTTGCTACGGCGGCTATAATGATTCAAATATCCTTGCGTCACTTAAAGATTCATCCTTGGTTCACGCTTCTATACCTGCTTCCGCTTGGACAAAAAGAGCGGTGGGCAATGATGAAAATATACAAAATGCCCAAGGCGGAGGAGCAGGCACATCTCAATTATTAAAAGTGGTATCTCCGCAAGAAAAGAAATTTCGAAGAGGCGATGCCAACATTGACGGAAAAGTTGATATAAGCGATATGGTAAGAATTACGGAAATTTTTACTTCTACAAAAAAAATGCAATGTGAAGACGCCGCCGATGCCAATGACGACGGAGCAATAGATTTATCCGACGCCATATATATTTCATCGTGGTATAGTCTGGGCACAGTGCAAGAGTTGCCTAGTCCAGGCGCGTTTACTGCGGGTTATGATCCAACACCAGATTCTTTGGGCTGTGAAACCTATCCTTACTCGGGCGATATTGGAACTCTTAATATTGAACCCTTGGATTCAGCAGGTACAGCTCAAAAAAAGACAGATAATGTATTACTTGGAAAATTTAAATTTACTGTAAAAAATGAGCCAGTAAGCATTTCAATGTTTGATGTGCATTTTAGATTAAATCATCCTGCGCCCGATGTGGCAGATCTCATTAGGCATATTGTAGTAAGGGATGAATCGGGTCAAGTTATTATGGGTCCAAAAAATTCTTCGTATCGATTATCAGATAAAACGAGAATAGTTATTTTTACAGAATACGTGGTTCTTCCTGTCGGTGAACATACTTTTTCTATATATGGTGATTTAGATTTTTGGATTGTAGGAAACAGTCTTTCAACATTTTTAGTGCCTAATGAACTTGTTGTATATGGCATTGATTCTGTGGAAAAGATCATTGCCATGCCAGAAGGTGAAGTTACGGCTCCAGAAGTAAAAATTATAGACCCAACTCAAGGAGCTGGCACTTTAAATATTAACCTAGATTCTTCAGTTCTGCCGGCACGGCTCGTTGTAGCTGGTTCATCCATGGTGCCAATGACTGCGGCTAGATTACAAGCAACCAATGAAGATATAGATATCACACAGTTTATTGTAAGGGTAGCTGACGGAGGACTTAAGGGAACTGGTGTAGGAAACTATACGCAAATTTCTAAGTTTTATCTTAAGCTTGACGGCAATGTAGTAGGAAATTCTTCCGGTTATAACATAGGCGCCTCAAACATGACTATTACTCTTGGAAGAGGCGATTTGACTATTCCAATGGGTACTGTTGGAAAGAAACTGGAAGTTCTTGCTGACCTCGTGAAAATTGGAACGAACGAAGCAGGGACAGATAATGCTGATATTAAAGTAGGATTAAATGGCAAGAATGGTTTTATTGCCGTAGGCAATGGTTCAAACGCAATAGTTACAAACGCAAACAAGAACTACAATGATTCAACTGGCACAGCAGTCATTCTCCACAAGGCGGTTCCACAGATAGTTTTGGTTACTCCCACAAACACTCTTGGGACTACATCGATTCTCCATGAAGCAAAAATCACGGCAGTGGGAGGAAACATTGGTGTATTTCGTTTATCTTATACTACAGCGGTTTCTTCAGGCGTTGGTCTGACTAATGCCTATACAAGGCTTGTATCATGCGGAGGCGGTTGCGGCGGAATTATGGATGGAAGCCAACTTGCGACAACAGTAGCCGTGGGATCTGATGTTGTATCTGGTGTTAAGATTTGGAACATGGCAATTGATTCAACGCAGTCGCATGGTAAAAGTTTATTGAGTATTGCCAATGGCGCTACCGCTACAATTGATTTTATTGCCACGGCCACCCTGACAACAAATGCCGATACCGTATCAACGAGCTTGCTTGGCGATACCGCATCTACCATGACCGACAATTTGACAGGCGCGCCAGCATATGCGTTTACCCTTAATAATCAAGGCGACTTTGTCTGGTCAGATTTTAGGAATACTGAAGTCACCACATCTGGCGGCCTTACAAGTCCCCAGTGGTTTAATGGCTATCTTGTTTCAGGATTAGGTTCGACTGCGACAAGTACGCCAATAACAATTGCCGAAGGAGGCACTCCAGGAACAGGAAATACTAGCGCGGGACTTGATGCTTCGGCTTTGTCCAAGCGGCTTGTGGTTTCCGGAAGCAGCGCGGTTCCGCTTACCGATATCAGATTAAAGGCAACTAACGAATCTATTGATATCACAAAGCTTACTGTTACGGTCGCAGACGCGCAAATTAATTCGGCAGTTGGCGATTATACGCAGATTTCCAAAGTTTACCTCAAGCTTGATGGCAATATTGTCGGATCTCCATTTGGTTATAATATGGGTACGGCGAATCTTACTATTAATCTTGTAAGAGGCGACGTAACCATTCCAGAAGGCAATATTGGAAAAAAATTGAGCGTTCTCGCGGATATTGTTTCAATAGGAAGCAACTTACCCGGAACTGAAAGCGCTGACATTGTAATGGGCTTAGGCGGCAGAGGTCCGGATGGGTTTACGGCTATGGGTAATCTTTCAGCAGCTTTGATTCCGGTATCGCTTAATGATACAACTGGATCCGCTGTTATTTTACATAAATCCGTTCCACAGATAGTTATGGTTACTCCCATAAACAAGCTTTCAGCAATGTCAGTGTTGCATGAAGCAAAAATTACGGCAGTGGGAGGAAATATTGGTATCTATCGTTTATCGTATGTAACAACGACTTCAGTAAATGTTAACTTGGCGAATGGTTATACAAGGCTTGTATCATGCGGAGGCGGTTGCGGCGGAATTATGGATGGAAGCCAACTTGCGACAACAGTAGCCGTGGGATCTGATGTTGTATCTGGTGTTAAGATTTGGAACATGGCAATTGATTCAACGCAGTCGCATGGTAAAAGTTTATTGAGTATTGCCAATGGCGCTACCGCTACAATTGATTTTATTGCCACGGCCACCCTGACAACAAATGCCGATACCGTATCAACGAGCTTGCTTGGAGATACAGCGTCTACTACGCCAGGAGAAAGCGCATTTGCATATAAAATACTTAATCAAGGAAATTTTGTTTGGTCAGACCTTAATATAACGGAAACAACTACGGGCACGGGTTTAACAACCAAACAGTGGTTTAACGGGTATCTTGTGGCAGGGCTTGGCGTGACATCCACCTCAACTCCATTAACAATTGGTGAATAAAAACTCTAAAGGAAGTTGCCTTGGAGATAAAACAAAAACAAAAACTAATACATAACACAATAAACTTATGGCGCAAGAAAAAAACAATGCGGTGCAAGAAAGAGTGTATGTGCAAATCTATTCAGCATTTGCAACATGCCTCATTTTCATGTCATACTTTGTGTTTTCATTGCAGATAATCTCTGCAACCAACGCACTATCCCGTTTATCGTAATTTCCATTGAATAATTCCATGGAAATTCATAAAACCGGATTTTCGCAAGAAATCCGGTTTTATTGTGGATAATATTTGAAAAATTTTATAATTTATGCTATAGTATAATCATAATAAATTAATTAATAATTAAAGGTTATATTTATGTTACAAAATAACAAAAAAGGCTCTGCTCTATACTCGTATATTCCTCTTGCAATCACTGCTTTTGGAATAGTATTTTTTGCGTTAACACTGCATATTGTCAGCGCAAAGAATTCTGGAGTCGCAGGAAGCGGATATTCCATATCTGTAAGCCATACACCATCTGAAACCACTTCATCGGTTTCACCAAGCCCAAGCAGCACGGCAGATACGCCTGTTTTGGGTCTTGCGATATCAAATATTAAGGTCACTCAAATTTCAGCGACAAAAGCAATTATTTCATGGAGTACTAATGTGGCATCAAATAGCTATGTAAATTATGGAGAAAATACAAGTTATGGCAACGCAATGGAAGGTGAAAAAAGCGTAATTTCGCACTTGGTTTATGTCAACAACTTGAAACCAAATACTTTATATCATTTTAACGTTTCAAGTAGAAATGAATCTGACATTAATGCAAAAGCCGTAAATAGTCCAGACAGTACCCTTAGAACATTAAGCGCGGGGTTTAAACGCGGAGACGCGAATCAAGATGGAAAAGTAGATGTATCCGATCCCAGCGCCATTAAGAATTACTTAAATCAAGGAGCCTTGCTTTCTTGCCTTGATGCCGCCGACGCCAATGATGACGGGACAATAGACGCAAAAGATCAAGAGTATATTTTAAATTTTCTTTTTAATGGTGGAGCGGCACCCTCGGCACCTGGGGCATTCTCTAATGGTACGGATGACACCCCAGATTCTTTACAATGCAGAGATTATAACGTAGATTATGGGCCTGTGTCGCTGTCTAATATTGGCGTTTCTTCAATTACTTCAAATTCAGCATCAATTGTATGGAATAGCAATTATCCTAGTTCTGGCTATATAACATACAGCACGGACGCATCGGTTCCGTCAGGATCTTCTTATATCCAAGAGGCAGGAGATTATCGTTCATCGCATTTTATTCGTCTTACTGGTTTACAGCCAAATACAAAGTATTATTATAAAGTAGACTCATGGATTACTTTAAGTAACAGGGCGATTAGCGGAGTTAATTCTTTTGCTACGCTTCAGCCACAGGCTTCTCCGAGCCCGAGTCCAACTGTAACGCCAACGCCTACTCCGGCGACAAGCCCATCGGTATCACCAAGTCCAAGTACCTCACCTACGCCATCTTCAAGCTCGTCCCCATCCTCAAATAAAGTTTTTCGTGGCGATGGAACATATCGCGTAGTTCAATGGGATACTATTATTATTAACAATGGTGGCAGGATTGTTGTTGCAGATTTAGCTTACAATAACTATGGTGCACCTGGAACCGACAATTTTGCTTTTGGTGAAATACGTTTTAACATTTACGATTCTAATAATATATTTGTTACCAAGACTCCTTGGTTAAGACCAAGCTCACCGAACCAGATTTATAAGTATTCATCTATTGGCAATGTGGGTGTATCTATCGTTATCGGTACTATTGCCGGTGGATCATGGTCAGATGTGACAGCTAGTTCATATTCAGGAATCATAAACCCAACTCCGAGCCCAAGCGCTTCTCCTTCGGCAACTGCTTCGCCAACCAGTTCGCCAGTGCCCAACCCTTCTGTATCACCAAGCCCATCGGTGAGCGCTAGTCCAGTTATTATTCCGCAGCGTTCTGTGGCGGCAGTATTCCGCCGAGGCGATGTTAATAACGATGGTTCCGTAGACCTTTCAGATCTTATAGTAATGTCAGATTATATAAATTTTTCACGATCAATAAGCTGCCTGGACGCCGCTGACGTGAATGATGATGGAGCAATTGATTTATCTGACTTTATATATTTAAGCGCCTGGTACAGCCGGGGCGGAGCAGAACCTCCCGCGCCTGGGCCGAATATTGCCGGAGAAGATCCAACGCAAGATACGCTTGGATGCAAGAAATATCCTGCAACCAATAAAGCAAAGCCAAAACCAGTTTCATTCAGCAGCAGAACTATTCGATTCCCCTATGGTATTGCTCGAAAAGTTTTGACCGAAGATAGGATTTGCATTGCAGATTTAAAATTGCATCTTGAAAAGAATTTTGGATTATCAATTGCAAATAAAGTTAGTCGATCATTGTCTGATGCGTATTGTTATGGCGAATATCCTCTTCGAGCCATAAAAGATGTAATAGCGAATGGTCCAAGAATTGGCGCAATACATCCGAGCCTTGAATATCCGGTTTGGAAAAAAAGCCGCGATTATAATAGTTATGTAAGCACATTTGGCGATCCGGCTACCATAACCATACCCCAGGTATTATTCCGCAGAGGCGATATCAACAGCGACGGCGCCATAGACATAAGCGATGTATCGGCTTTTGCGAATTATATTAATAAAGGCGAAAAACTTTCTTGCCTTGACGCGGCCGATACCAATGATGATGGCGCGGTTGATCTTTCTGACTGGGTAAACTTTATGGCATGGTTTAATGGAAGCGGAGACGCGCTGGCATTGCCAGGCCCCACAACTCCGGGAGTTGATCCAACGGAAGACACTCTTGGTTGCGCCGAATATCCAAAAACGCAGACAAAGAGCGTTTCCACTCCAAAGTTGTTCCGCAGAGGCGATATCAATAGCGATGGCACTCTTAATATAACCGACATAGTGGCATTTTCGGATTATCTTAACCACGCAAAGCCACTCTCTTGCCTTGACGCGGCGGACGTAAATGATGACGGCAAGGTAAATATATCGGATTGGATATACTTTTCTACGTGGTTTACGCAAGGAGGAGCAGAACCGCCAGCGCCTGGAACAAAGAATGTTGGTTCGGATCCAACGCCTGATGATTTGGGATGCGACGCGTATCCTTCGTAAAAAATATCTCATTATCGCAAAAACCGCCCAACGACAAAACTCGGGGCGGTTTTTGTTTTTTGGCAACTCGCGAATTTACAGAAATCAGCATTTATTATAATATAGTATCAGAATATTATGCCATATAATATTAAAAAATTTATACCGCGCCCGTTTATTTCTTTGTATCATTTTTTTCTTGCAAGGTTTGCCTCTTTTTACTATGGAAATCCGTCAAAAAAAATGATCGTTATTGGCGTTACCGGCACCAACGGCAAGTCGACTACCGTGCGACTTATCGCTCAAGCGCTTATGGCGCTTGGGCACAAAGTAGGATTTGTTTCAACCTCGGAAATTCAGGTTGGAGAGAAGCGATACCTCAATGACATGAAGATGACAATGCCGGGAAAGTTCATTTTGCAAAAATTTCTCAAGCAGATGTTTGACGCCCAATGCGTTTACGCCATAATTGAAACGTCATCGCAAGGAGTTGAGCAATTCCGCCATATTGGCATCAATTATGATGTCGCGGTTTTTACCAATCTTACGCCGGAGCACATTGAAGCTCATGGAGGATTTGAAAATTACAAAAGAGCAAAAGGAAAGTTTTTTTCGCATCTTACAAAAATGCCGCGAAAAACAATAGAAGGAAAAAAAATTAAAAAAATCATCGTAGTGAATCTTGATGACGCTCATGCCCCATTTTTTCTCCAATTTTTTGCCGATATAAAAATTGGATTTGGCGCATCGGGATCGTACGATATCGCGGGCATAGAAGAGCTGCGCGCCAAAGATATTGACCTCAAGCCGGGCGGTTCGCGATTTTCTTTGCGCGATATTGCATTTTCAACGAATCTTTTAGGCATGCATAATGTCTATAATGCGCTTGCCGCCCTGTCGGCGGTTTTCGGATTAGGATTAAAAATACAAAAAGCGCAACACGCATTTGAAAATATTATTGTTCCCGGTCGGATGGAATTCATCAATGAAGGGCAGGACTTTACCGTTATTGTTGATTACGCGCCAGAACCTCAGGGAGTAAGCAAGCTCTATAAAACGCTTGAGTTTTTAGATAAAAATAAAATAATCCATGTTTTTGGATCATGCGGAGGCGGGCGCGATCGGACGCGAAGGAAAGTTTTAGGGAGGATGGCGGGAAAATTTTCTGACTACGTCATAGCGACCAATGAAGATCCTTATGACGATGATCCTATGGAAATTATCAACGAAGTGGCGCAAGGCGCAAAAGAAATGGGTAAAAAGGAAAATGAAAATCTTTTTATATTGCTTGATCGCAGAGAAGCAATTCGAAAAGCATTGTCACTCGCCCAAGCAAAAGATATTGTGCTTATTACGGGAAAAGGGTGCGAGCAGGCGATAGTAGTGAAAGACAATGAAAAAATTCCATGGGATGATCGAAGAGTGGCAAGAGAAGAATTACGAAAAGTATTCCAAAAAAATTTCAAATCCCAAGCGCCAAACCTCAAATAAATCCCAAGCGCCAAACCTCAAAAATTTTAGTAATTGGAGTTTGAATTTTATTGATTTTTTCTCTTATTTTAGATATTTATATAATAATTTTTCAAAAAAAGAGGGTTTAGGTTTAAAAAATTTGACAAGCATTTTCTTTTATGTTAAACTAATGAAGAAACTCAAAGAAAAAATCCCGCTATATCGAGTCATCGATAATTTAATTCATTTTACCTTTAGATAGTGGGTATTATCACTCCAACCATATTGTAAAATTTTCATAAAACTCGTCTCAAAAAAAATGAGAGGAGCTGTTTTTTGCTCTGAAATATTTTTTTAAAATCACCTGCACAATTTTCAATTCAATTTTTTCGTTATTTTTAAAATTTTTTTAATACATTTATCAATGAAGAATTCTTTATGAATACTATCCCTCTCATAACAAGGAAGCGATTTGGAAAAAATAAGGAGGCAATTCCTCTCGCTGACCTCGTGGATGTCCAGAAAAAATCCTATGATTGGTTTTTAAAAGAAGGACTCAAAGAATTATTTGATGAAGTCTCGCCCATAAAAGATTTTATAGGAAGGGATTTGGAAATCTATTTTGGCGATTATTACCTCGACGAGCCGAAATTTGATGAAGTGGCTACGAAGAAGAAAAATTTAAGCTACGAGGCGCCTCTGCGCGTCAGCGTGAAACTGGTTAATAACCGAACAAAAAAAGTCGTCGAACAGGAAGTTTTTTTGGGCGATTTTCCTCTTATGACGGATCGAGGAACATTCATTATAAACGGAGTTGAGCGCGTCGTTGTTTCGCAGCTTATTCGCTCCGCTGGAGTATTTTTTACCTCCGAGGTTATTAATGAGCAAAAATATTACGGGGCAAAAATTATTCCAAACCGCGGATCATGGCTTGAGATTGAAACAGACCTTAATAAGGTCTTATGGGTGAAAATAGATAGAAAAAGAAAGGTCGCGGTTACAGCGCTTCTTCGTGCCTTTGGCTACAGCTCGGATGAAGAGATACTCGATCTGTTTAAAGATTTGGAACTAGATCCTGATAATTCGTTTATTCACTCAACGCTGGGAAAAGATCCGAGCAAAAATCAAAATGAAGGCCTTATAGAAATATATAAAAGAATTCGACCTGGAGATTTGGCAACGGCTGACAACGCGAAGTCTCTTATTTTTTCAATGTTTTTTAATTTTGACAGATACGACTTTGGAACGGTGGGAAGATATAAATTAAACCAAAAATTTAAGCTTGATATTCCCATAACAAAAGAAAACAGAGTACTTTTGCACCAGGATCTCATAAGCATTATACAAGAAGTGATAAAACTCAATATTTCACAAAAAGACTCGGATGACATTGATCATTTAGGAAATAGGCGAGTGAGGGCGATTGGCGAGCTTGTACAAAATAAGTTCAGGATTGGCCTTGCGAGAATGGAAAGAATCGTCAAAGACAGGATGAGCACCATGGATTTAAATGAGCTTACTCCGAATAAATTAATCAACGCGAGGCCGGTGATCGGATCAGTGAAAGAATTTTTTATGTCATCGCAGCTTTCGCAGTTTATGGATCAGACGAATCCCCTCTCAGAGCTTGAACACAAGAGAAGGCTTTCTGCCATGGGTCCTGGAGGGCTTTCGCGCGAGCGAGCAGGATTTGACGTGCGCGACGTTCACCAGACTCACTATGGGAGAATATGCCCCATAGCCACTCCAGAGGGGCCGAATATCGGCCTTGTCGGGCACCTTGCGTCATATGCGCGAATCAATGAGTATGGGTTTATTGAAACGCCTTTTAGGAAGGTTATACATGATCCAAAAAACACAGCCTCTGAAACTCAAGGTGAAGTTGCGCGCCAAGATATCAAATATCCGAGAAGCGATAAAGTCATCGTTTCCGCGGGTGAGACTATCGTGGAGAGTATCGCAAAAAAATTTGAAAAAATTATAGAATTTACAACTATTCCAGTGAAGCCGCGAGTCACGAAAGAGATTCATTATCTTACGGCTTTTCAAGAAGAAAGAACAGTTACAACCGCCGCAACGACGTCAATCGATGATAATGGATATTTTATTAATGAGATTGCGGAAGTACGAAAAAATGGACAGCCTGAAATTGATAATGTAAATACCATAGACTATATGGATGTCGCGCCAAACCAGATTATTTCCATAGCAACATCCCTTATACCTTTTTTGGAGCACGATGATGCTGTTCGAGCTTTAATGGGATCAAACATGCAGCGCCAGGCAATTCCGGTTATCATGCCGGAGTCGCCCATAGTTGGCACAGGTGTTGAGCGGCAGGCGGCCGCTGATTCCGGCCATGTTATTTTGAGCGAAGTTGATGGAGAGGTGATTACATTACAGGCCGATCAAATCCAAGTAAAGGCGAAGAAAGGCGAGATTAAAACTTATAATTTGAACAAATTTATTCGATCAAACGCATCCACGTGCATTGATCAGAGACCCATAGTTGAGAAGGGGCAAAAAGTTCGTAAAGGAGAGGTTTTAGCTGACGGGCCGGCAACCGATAAGGGAGAACTTGCGTTGGGAAGAAATGTGCTGTGCGCATTTATGGCATGGGAAGGGTATAACTATGAAGACGCAATTATTATCTCTGAGCGTATAGTGCACAAAGATTATTTTACCTCTATATATATAGAAGACTTTTCAATTGATGTGCGCGATACCAAGCTTGGTCCCGAGGTGGTTACGTCTGATATTCCCAATATTGGAGAGGAAAAACTCAAAGACCTTGATGCGGAAGGGGTGATACGAATAGGCGCCTCGGTTTCATCCGGAGATATTTTGGTGGGTAAAATTACGCCAAAAGGAGAAACTGAGCTTTCCGCCGAGGAAAAACTTTTACGCGCAATTTTCGGAGAAAAGGCGCGCGATGTGCGCGATACTTCTTTGTATCTTGAATATGGCGAGCAAGGAAAAGTTGTTGATGTAAAGGTTTTTTCGCGGGAAAATGGAGACAAGCTTCCATCTGGGGTTATTAAAACTATTCAAGTTACCATAGCTAATTTGAGAAAAATCCAAGTGGGAGACAAGATGGCAGGGCGACATGGAAATAAAGGCGTTGTTTCTATTGTGCTTCCAATAGAGGATATGCCATTTTTGAAAGATGGGACTCCTATTGATATTATTTTAAGTCCGCTTGGAGTTGTCTCGCGCATGAACCTTGGGCAGATTCTTGAAACGCATCTTGGCTTGGCCGCTCATACCTTGGGATATAAGATTGTTTCGCCACCGCTTGATGGTGTGTATGAAAAAGATATAAAAAATGAATTAAAGCGCGCTGGATTCAGAGAGGACGGCAAGATGACTGTGTATGACGGAAGGACGGGAAGGGCTTTTGAAAATCCAGTAACCGTTGGATATATTTATATGATGAAGCTTAATCATATGGTTGAGGATAAAATACACCAAAGATCAATCGGACCATATTCGCTTATTACGCAACAGCCACTTGGCGGCAAGGCGCAGTTTGGCGGCCAGAGATTCGGTGAAATGGAAGTGTGGGCACTTGAAGCGTACGGAGCGGCTCATACGCTGCAAGAAATTTTGACCATTAAATCTGACGATGTTCCAGGAAGGTCAAAAGCCTATGAGTCGATAATTAAAGGCGATCCTATAAAAAATATTAATATTCCAGAGTCTTTTAATGTTCTTATGCGCGAGCTTAACGGACTGTGCCTTGATATTGAACTGGTGAAAGAGGAAAAGGTAAAAATGGAAGAAGCGCAAGAAATGAAAAATAAGAAGGCAAAATAATTATATTGAGTTTTTCAAATAATTTATATTTTATTTTATGCATTATGACGATAAAAAAGTAATCGATTTTGACGCGTTGAGGCTTACCTTGGCTTCTCCTGAAAAAATATATTCATGGTCGCACGGAGAAGTGCTCAAGCCGGAGACTGTTAACTATCGGACCCAAAAACCCGAGCGTGATGGGCTTTTTTGCGAGAGGATTTTCGGTCCATCAAAAGACTGGGAATGCTACTGCGGAAAATATAAAAAGATTCGATATAAAGGCATCGTATGCGACAAGTGCGGAGTCGAGGTCACGCGATCGCTTGTGAGACGCGAAAGAATGGGGCATATTAAGCTTGCTTCTCCGTGTTCTCATATTTGGTTTTTGCGGGGCATTCCATCTAAGATCGGCCTTATTTTGGACTTGTCGCCGCAAAGCCTTGAGCGCGTCATTTATTTTGCGGATTTTATTATTACAAAAGTGGATAATGACCTCAAGAAGGCAACGCTTGAGCAGATTAAGCAAGAATTTAAATCAAAGAAAAAAAGGATTGACGATGATTATTTTGGGCAAGTAAGCGAAGCGCGATCAAAAATAATGAAAACGAGCCATGGAAAGAAACAGGAAGAAATGGAAGAGGCTATCGCGCTTGAAGCAGAGAGCTTGAAAAAGTTGAAAGAGAAAAAATTTGAAGATTTGCAAGAAATTGTATCCGCTGCCGAGCAGGAACTAAAAGAACTTAAGCCGTTAAAGATAATTACTGAACAGGAATATCAAGATTTGTCTTTGAAATACGGTCATATTTTTGAGGCGGGAATTGGCGCTGAAGCCATAGCCGAGCTTTTGAATCAATTAAATATAGAAGAGCTTATTAGTAATTTAGAAAAAAAAGTTGACGAAGCCCAAGGCCAGGTTAAAGAAAAACTCATTAAGCGTTTGAGACTTTCAAAAAATCTTTTTAAAAATAACGTAAAAGCCGACTGGATGATTTTAAGCGTTATTCCAGTGATTCCTCCGGATCTTCGCCCGATGGTCCCTTTAGACGGCGGCCGATTCGCAACTTCTGATCTTAATGATCTTTACAGGAGAATAATCAATAGGAATAATCGCCTCAAGCAGCTTATTGAACTTAATGCGCCGGAGGTAATATGCAGGAATGAAAAAAGAATGCTTCAAGAGGCCGTAGACGCATTAATAGACAACAGCGCTCGTCATGGAAAGACGGTTGTCGCCTCTACCGGTCAGAAACGAATGCTCAAATCCCTCGCGGATATATTGCGAGGAAAACAGGGACGATTTAGGCAAAATTTGCTTGGAAAAAGAATTGATTATTCCGGAAGAAGCGTTATTGTGGTCGGGCCAAAGCTTAAGCTGTATCAGTGCGGCCTTCCAAAAAAGATGGCGCTAGAGCTTTTTAAGCCCTTTATCATGAGCCGGTTAATTAAGGATGGATTTGTGCACAATGTGCGTTCTGCCTCTCGCTTTATTGAAAGCGGCCGTCCAGAAGTATGGGATATTCTCGAGGAGATTATTAAGGGCGCATACGTGCTTTTAAACAGAGCTCCAACCCTTCATCGCCTTGGCATTCAAGCATTCAAGCCAACGCTTATAGAAGGCAAGGCCATTCAGGTGCATCCTTTGGTGTGCAGCGCTTTTAACGCCGACTTTGACGGAGACCAGATGGCTGTTCATGTTCCACTTACCGAAGAGGCGAAATGGGAAGCGGAAAATATCATGTTATCTTCAAAAAATCTTTTAAAGCCAGCAACTGGAGATCCGGTCGCGAGCCCGAGCAAAGATATGGTTTGGGGATGTTATTACATGACGCTTTTAAGCGAGCCAAAGACAAAAGAGATGAAAGTATTTGCAACTTCGCAAGAAGCTATCATTGCCAATCAATACGATGTCATCGGTCTTCAGGAGAAAATAAAGATTCGCGTTTCAGGGCTTGGCAAGGATATGTATGAGGAGGATGAAAAAAAGAAATTTTCCGGGAAAGTTTTAGAAACGTCGGTGGGGAGAATTCTTTTTAACCAAATCCTGCCGAAGGATTTTCCATACCTTAATCAAGTGGTTGGAAATGCGGCATTAAAAAATATTATTTCAAAAATTATCGGCTTGTATCCGTCAGAAGGGGCTAAGATTTTGGACGATATCAAGGAGTTGGGATTTCGATATATCACACTTTCGGGATACTCATGGGGCATGGATGACATACCAGCGCTTGATGAGAAAAGAGAAATGATAAAAGAAGGAGAAAAAACCGTGGCAGAAGTGGAGGAGCAATACAGCTTAGGCTTGCTTACGGATAGCGAGAAGCACACCAAAATTATTGAAATTTGGATGAAGGTAAAAGATCGAGTCGTCGGTATTTCAAAAAACGCCCTTGATCCTCTCGGTCCTATATACACTATGATTGAGTCCGGCGCTAGAGGCTCATGGGGGCAGCTTATTCAGATTATGGGAATGAAGGGCCTTGTGACTAATCCACGCGGAGACATTATCGAACTTCCCGTCAAAGGGAATTTTAAAGAAGGATTTGACGTTTTGGAATACTTTATTTCAACCCATGGAGCGAGAAAAGGGCTTACGGATACCGCCTTAAGAACGGCGAATGCCGGATACCTTACTCGACGCCTTGTTGACGTAGCGCAAGACACGGTCATTTCCGCGGAGGACTGCGGAGATGAAGACGGATACACGCTTACAAAAAAAGACAGCGAACTCATAGGCGTCAATATGGTTGAGAGGGTTATTAACCGTTTTATTTTGGAAACAATACTTGATCCAAAAACAAAAAAACCGATTATCTCCAATGGAGACCTTTTGACACCCGAAATAGTTGAAAAGCTTAAAACTCTTGATCTCGCCGAAATTAAAGTGCGCTCTGTAATGAACTGCAAGAATAAAAGAGGGGCATGCAAAAAATGCTATGGATTTGACCTTGGCTATAATAAGCTTGTTGAGATTGGAACTGCCGCGGGAATCATTGCCGCGCAATCAATTGGAGAGCCTGGAACGCAGCTCACCATGAGAACCTTCCATACTGGAGGAGTCGCAGGAGTTGATATCACGCAAGGCTTGCCGAGAGTCGAAGAGATATTTGAAGCGCGTTCGCCAAAAGTGAAAGCTTTTATCGCGGAAGCAACTGGAATGGTCAAAATAGAAAAGCCGGCAGAAGGAGATTTTACCAAGAAAAAAATAGTTAAAATATTTTACGATACCATTGAAAAAGACGATTATGTAGTGCGCCAATCAAAAGCAAAGAAAGCGAAGAAAGTCGAAGTGCTTGTTCACGAAGGTCAGAGTGTTAAAGAAAATGATGTGTTGTTTGTGAATTCTGACGGTGAAAAAGTTCTAGCGAAGCGCGGTGGAGTAGTAAAGATTGAAGATAGTCAGGTGTTTGTCGTGGTTGAACACAAAACATTCGTTGAAAATGCAATCCCGCCGGAATTTTTTATTGTTGTGAAGGACGGCGACTTGGTTTCTGCGGGCGATGCGCTTACCGACGGTAGCCTTGACTTGAAGCAGATTTACAAATACAAGGGTTTTATGGAGACGCAGAGATATATTGTCAAAGAAATTCAAAATATTTATACCTCGCAGGGACAAAAACTTAATGACAAGCATATTGAAATTATCGCCAAGCAAATGTTCTCGCGAGTATATGTGAAAGACGCGGGCGATACGAGATTTTTTGCGGGAAGCCGAGTTGAGTGGAGAGAGTTTGAACTGGAAAATGAAAAAGTAGTGAAGCTTGGGGGAAAGCCCGCTGAAGGCGAGAGGCTGTTGTTGGGAATTACCAAAGTTTCACTTTCGACATCAAGCTTTTTGTCAGCAGCGTCGTTTCAAGAAACATCAAGAGTGCTCATTGACGCCGCAGTGCAGGGAAAAATAGACAGGCTTGAAGGCTTGAAGGAGAACGTCATTATCGGGAGGCTCATTCCCGCCGGTACGGGATTTAGAATAATATAAGTTTTTAAAAAGCCCCCAAGAGCGGGGGCTTTTTTAGTGCGTAATTTCTTTTTTTACAATATTTCATCAATATATTTTTTTATTTTTTCTCTTATTTTAGATAATTTATTTTCTTTTCTTTTTTTTAATGTTATAATACATGTGTATTTATTTGATAATGGCAGGCACATTTATGAGAAAAAGAATAAGAAAAAGAGGTTGGTTTTCTCGCCGTTCATCGCGGCCGCAAGGAACATATAGCCAATATTACTCTACTCCCAAAAGGCACTCTTCATTGGGAATTGCAAAACAATTTAAAAATATTTCACCGGAAGCCAAAAAGGCTATCGGGAGCATTTGCATGCTTGCGCTTGGCGCGGTTATGCTTTTGAGCTTGTTTCATTTGGCCGGAAGAGCGGGAGAGGCCCTGCAATATTATATAAAATTATTTTTTGGATTTGGACGATGGTATGTTCCGATAATTTTTATCACTGTTTCATTTTTTCTCATGTCACCTTCAAAAAAAGGGATTTCCAGAGTTGTTTTTTTGGGGGGCATGTTCTTGATTTTGAGTTTTAACGGATTTGTCCACCTTATCAAGTATCGCGAAACCATCGTTGATGCCGCGCGCCTTGGGCTTGGAGGCGGGCTTTTCGGCCTTATGCTTTCATATCCGCTGTCACGTGCATTTGGATTTTACGCAAGCGCGATAATTTTGTTTGCCTTTTTTCTCATAAGTGTTTTTCTTTTTTTTAATACCTCGCACGCGGCGTTTTTTTCTAAGCTAAAAAGTTTTTTTTCGTTATTTGCAGTGTTCAATAAGCAAAAATTTAAGATGAAAGGCGAGTCAAAAGAAGAGAATCAGCCGCAAGAAGAAGTTGAGGTTGAATTTCAAAGCAAAAATATCCCGGTAGACTATGAAGATGATAAAAGCAAAGAGGAAGATGAGGAGGCACAAACTCAATGGCCGGAAACTCACGAAGCTCCGGAGGAAAAAATAAAAAAACATTTTCCCAAAATTGACATACCCATTGATCTTTTGGATGGCACTTCGCATAAGCCAAAAAGTGGTGATGTAGAGGCGAATTGCGAGATCATACAAAAAACACTTTCCAATTTTAATATTCCTGTTGAAATGGGCGAGGTGAATATAGGGCCTACGGTTACGCAGTTTACCATAAAACCCTCTGAGGGTATTAAGCTTTCAAAAATTGTCAGCTTAAACGATAACTTGGCATTAGCGCTTGCGGCGCACCCCATTAGGATTGAAGCGCCTATTCCCGGGAAATCACTCGTTGGCATTGAAGTCCCTAATAAAATTTCAGCGGTGGTGACACTTCGAAGTATGCTCGAGAGCAGTGAATTTCAAGCTAGAAAGTCAAGCCTCTCTATTGCTATAGGAAAAGACGTTAAGGGAACTCCTTGGTTTGGAGAAATTCATAAGATGCCCCATATGCTTATTGCGGGGTCAACAGGCTCGGGAAAGAGCGTGTGTATTAATTCTATTATTATGAGCCTGTTTTTCCAGAATAGTCCCGAAGATTTACGTTTTATTTTTGTTGATCCCAAGAGGGTCGAGCTTCCAATTTATAATGGGATTCCTCATCTTTTGACGCCAGTTATTACAGACACAAAAAAAACTATCAACGCGCTTCGCTGGTGCATTCATGAAATGGAAAGAAGATTTGACAAGCTTTCTGAATTTCATAAAAGAGATATCGCGACTTATAACCGCGAGATGGAAGAAAAATTGCCATATATTGTTTTTATCATTGACGAGCTTGCAGACCTTATGGCGGTGGCGGGCCCTGAGATTGAAGGGCTTATCATACGACTCGCGCAGATGGCGCGCGCTGTTGGAATACACTTGGTTTTGGCAACACAGCGCCCTTCAGTTGATGTTATTACTGGGTTGATTAAGGCGAATATTACCACAAGAATAGCGTTTTCCGTGGCTTCGGCTGTTGACTCTAGGACTATTTTGGATACCTCGGGCGCGGAAAAACTTCTTGGACGAGGAGATATGCTTTATACATCGGCCGAGCTCTCAAAGCCAAAGCGTTTGCAAGGCGCGCTTACCTCGGATCAGGATATTAAACGCGTGACGGATTTTCTTAAAAAACAAGGTGAGCCTGAATATCTTAATGAAGTAGTTGAAAAATCAAGCGAGCTTGGAGGAATACATATCGGGCAGATGAGCGATGATGATTCTGACTCTCTCCTTCCAGAGTCAAAACGCGTTATTATGCAGGCAGGGAAGGCATCGGCCTCGCTCCTGCAGCGAAGGCTCAAGATCGGATACGCTCGAGCGGCAAGAATTCTTGATTTATTGGAGAGGCAAGGAGTTATAGGGCCTTCCGATGGCGCAAAACCGCGCGAGATACTTATCTCACATTCAGCCCAAGAATCCTCGCAAATCGAAGAAAACGAGGTTGAAGATGATGAAAAATAGGAGTATAATCAACTTAAGCACGACCAGTCATACAACGGGTCGCCCCATCGAATGATCGGGGCGAAGCTCGAAACGCCCTCACCTCTTCTCCTCTCCCCTTGGGGGAGAGGATGGGAGAGGGGGAGAGTTTCGGATTTATTAAAAATTATGGTAAGTTTTCGATCAAAAAAGATACAAACAGAAAGTTCGCTTGGAGAAAAACTCGAGGCAAAAAGAAAGTCGCAATCTATGACGCTTGGACAGGTGGCGAATGTTTTAAAAATTTCCAAAGATTATCTTAGTTATCTTGAAAAAGGCGAGTACGAAAATCTTCCTGGCGAAGTATACACGAAAAATTTTATCAAGGCATATGGAACGTATTTGGGACTTGATCCCGATGAGCTGGCGCATATATACAAGCGCGAGCGAACTGTCCAAAAAAATTTAAACTCATTGGGCAAATTTGCTATGAGGGAGCCAGCGAAGATAATTTCGCAGCTCCACATGATCTCACTTCCAAAGATTTTAAAAAATACTTTCATATTTTCAATTGTTTTGGTCTGCCTTTTATACATAGGATTTAAGGTTGAGGCGATTATCAGCCCACCGGAGCTTGAGATCTTGTATCCTTCCGTGGATATTTTGACAAAAGAAAAATTTATCACAATTCAGGGAAGGACTTTAGACGGAACTCATGTCATTATCAACGACCAAAATGTGCTTATTGGAGAAGATGGAAAATTTTCACAAAAAATTAACTTACGAGATGGAATAAACGAGATTACTATTACGTCAAAAAAAGATCATAGTAAAGATAATACCATAACAAGGAGGGTGGTTGTGCAGTAAATTAAAATTTAACACAGAATATATGGCAAAAGCTACGCAGGAGGAGGGAGTAGAAAAAATAAAATCGGTTGAGGCGGCCGTGTTAAATATTCGGGAGAAGTTCGGCGATGGCTCCATAATGAAGCTTGGAGAGGCAAAGAGGGTGTCGGTAGACGCGGTGTCAACGGGGTGTTTTTCTCTGGATGTCGCCTTGGGCATAGGAGGGGTTCCACGAGGAAGAATTATTGAGATTTTTGGGCCGGAGTCTTCCGGAAAGACTACCCTTGCTCAGCATATTGTCGCCGAGGTGCAAAAAAAGGGAGGCATTGCCGCGTTTGTGGATGCCGAGCACGCCCTAGATCCGGAATACGCCCAAAAAATCGGCGTGAATATCAAGGAGCTTCTTATCTCCCAGCCCGATACGGGCGAGCAGGCGCTTGAAATTGTGGAAACGCTCGTGCGCTCAAACGCCGTTGATATCGTCGTGATTGATTCTGTGGCGGCGCTTGTGCCAAAAAATGAAATTGAAGGTGAGATGGGCGACTCGCACATGGGGCTTCAGGCGCGCCTGATGAGCCAGGCCCTCCGAAAGCTCGCTGGGATAGTTTCAAAAACGAATACAATCGTTATTTTTATAAATCAGATCCGCCAAAAAATAGGAGTATTTTTTGGAAATCCCGAAACAACAACCGGAGGCGTAGCATTAAAATTTTATTCATCGGTGCGAATAGAAGTACGGCGGTCTGCGCAGATCAAACAAGCGGAAAAAACCATTGGCAATCGCGTAAAGGCAAAAATCGTAAAAAATAAAGTTGCCCCGCCATTCACCCATTGCGAATTTGACATTATGTATAACGAAGGCATTTCTGTGGGCGGAGATCTCTTGGACAGCGGAACAGAGCTTGGCATTGTAACAAAATCGGGAAACTCGTATTCATTTGGAGAAGTAAAGCTCGGAGTGGGGCGAGAAAACGCGAGGATTTTTTTGAAAGAAAATCCGAAGATTATCAGTGAAATTAAAAAAAAGGCGTGGGAAAAAGTGAAAAGCCAGGATATGGAAAAGAAAGATGAGTAAGAAAAAATTGTGTTAACTGTCATCCTCATCCCGTAACAATGTACGGGATGAACTCCAGCGAAGATCCATTTTCATCAGGATAGGACCATCTTCTGGATCCCCGATCAAGTCGGGGATGACAAATGGCCCCCTTAAATGTCCATTGAGTCATCATTCAAGAGAATAAAAAAATCGCCTATTAAAATATTGAGCGATTTTTTTTATTTAAAATTTCTTGAAAATATTATCAATTCACCCTTTCCACATAATCTCCGCTTTCGGTGTTGATTCTGATTATTTCGCCTTCTTTAATAAACATGGGGACTAAGATTCTTGATCCGTTTTCAAGCGTTGCTTCTTTTAAAACTCTTCCTTGGGCGGTATCTCCTTTAACGCCTTCCATGGTGGCTGTAACCTTAAAATCAATTTTTGGGGGCAGTTCAAGATTTATCGGCTGGTTATTAAAGGCTATTATTGAAACTTCAAGCCCTTCTTTTAAAAATTTTTCTTTTTCTCCAACCTGCGTTGCCGGAAGCGTCATCTGCTCGTAGTCGGCATTGTCCATAAACGCAAATTCATTGCCTGCTTTGTAGAGGAAGTTTACTTTTTTTCTTTCAATCTCCGCCTCTTCTACGCGGTCGCCCGGCTTAAAGCTGTATTCAATAACTTTATTGGTTATGAGGTTTCGCATCTTTGTCTGCATCACGGGCTTTCGCTGCTGCATCCTGACAAACTGGGATTTTAAAACTACATGGGGATCATTCGCATATACGATGGTTACACCCGGCTTGATTTCGTTGAGTGATGATAGCATGGCCATAGAATGTACAGTTGGTAGTTTATAGTTTTTAGTTTATAGATTATTGTTTACTAAAAATTATTTATTCGTAAACGGAAGAAGCGCCATAATGCGAGCGCGTTTTATGGCAGTGGCGAGCTTTCTCTGGTGGAATGAGCAAACGCCGTTTCTTCGCTTTGGGACGATTTTATTATATGAAGAAATAAACCTTCGAAGCGTTTGGATATCTTTATAATCAATTTCTTGGCTGTTGTTGAGGCAGAAATGGCAACTTCGCTCTTTAGGCGGCTGCGTGTTTGATTTTTTTCCGTTCATCATAAAAATAATTGATTAAAATTAAAATGGTATATCTTCAACTCGGATTTCATCTGTTACTGGCGGTTCCTTCGGGCTTTCTTCGGGCATTTCTTGATGGCTTTGGGCTGGGGCGGAAATTGGCTGGGAGGCGGAAGAAGAAGACGAGAAATTTTTTGTATCAAGCATAATCATGTTATCGGCTACTATTTCTGTTTTTTGCCGCTTTACGCCGTCTTGGCCTTGCCATTCCCGAGTTTGGAGCCTTCCTTCAATATATACCTTATTGCCCTTTTTAAGGTATTGGTTGCAGATTTCGGCGAGTTTTCTCCACGCAACCACATTGTGGAATTCCGCCCTTTTTTGCCTCTCTCCATTGGCATCTTTCCATACGAGATTTGTGGCAATTCCAAAATTTGTAACAGTTTGTCCCGAGGGGGTTGTTCTTCCTTCAGGGTCGCGCGTGAGATTTCCTATGAGCATTACTTTATTGAGATCCATATAAGTAGGATTAATTTCTAATTTTTAATTTCCAATTTCCAAAATTAATAAATAAAATTTTATAAGAGATTATCGGTTTTTAATATTTCATCAAGCTTTTTATCAAGATCTTCAAGGTTGACCTTTTCTTCTTCTTTTTTCGGTTCAGGTTTTTCTACGGGTTTTGGCGGCCTTATTTCTTCTTTTTCCGTTATTTCAAAGTTGTCGGAAGCGCTTCGCATGCTTTCTTTGATCTTTTCAAGCTTCATCGCGGACTTTGGCTCATAAGAAACAATAATATGCCTTATGATTTCATCGGTGAGCCTTAAGTTTTTATAGAGCGAACCAAGCTTTGACCCATCAAGCTCAAAATGGCAGAGGAGAAAATATCCCTGAAAGAATTTTTTTATGGGATAAGCAAGCTTTTTTTTGCCAAGGCTGTCTTCAAGCGAGATTGTGCCCCCGGCTTTTTCGATAACTTCGCGAATTTTTTGTTTTATCGGAGCAAGTTCATCTTCGGTATATTGCACGGGAACGATATAGAGGAGTTCGTAACGGTTCATAGCTAAAATATTAGAATTAAGAATTAGGTATTATGTATATTATATGCAATCTTTAAAAACAAAAATCCCGTTGTTTCCCGGGATTGTCAGCGCAGATTCCTTGTTCTTTTCAAGAACTTGGAACTTTGCCCCGAAAGGATTCGGGGCTTCGCCTTTGTCCCGGCCGATAAGGTCTCGAGTGTTTCGAGAGAAAGGGGACAATCATGCCCAAGGCAAGATTATGGAAAAGGTATTTAGATTTTTATAATTTTAGCAGTCTTTTATTGGCTTGTCAATTGACTTTATTGGGAAAATATAGTTAAATACATATCTCCGAATTTTCTTATTTTTTCAGCGGAAGATATTTCGGAGAGGAAATTTTTATCCGATGAAAGAATTATAGAACCTTGCGGTATCTCATTTTTTCCTAAAATTCTTTCAGAATTTTTTATGACAACCCAGGAAGAGAAATCATATGAAGGATTATCTTTGTTGAGTATTTTTAATCGCCGTTCGTTTTCCTTTCCAAGGTGGTATTTGGCCAGAACAAAATTGTTTGCGTCAGTAATAATTATAGGGGAGTTTTTTTTATCGCTCGAAACAATATGGCGCGTTATGTCGCGATACGAATTTTTTTGTATTGGAATTTTTGTGAAGGAAAGAAATATTATATATGCAGAAAGTATTCCAAAAAATATTTTTCTATCCATATTTTTATATAACACGCGCCACAAAAAAATAATGGCAAATGGCGTGAATGCTATAAGATAGCGGTCGTTATAAATATGCAGGTTTTTGAGCTTTGATATGGCGAATACTATAAAAACGGCACAGTATGAAAAAACAAAAAATATGGTTACGCGCGCGGATTTTTTTATCCGTGAAAAAAATATTGCAAACGCGACTATATGCAGTGCAGCTAAAAATATAAACAAAATATTGTTGTTGAAGAAAAAGTAGTCTTGTATTTGAGAGACTCCCGCCTCGCCGGATTTTAGGCCGAAGAAAAATACAAAAAAAGTTTTTACAAATGACTGGATATTCGCCTCGGGAATCCAGTACAGCCCGTTTTCATCCTTATTGAAGTGCGTAAAAAATGTTGTGAGCCACGGATAGTAAAGAAAGAAAATCCCAAAGAAAGATGCGATGCACTTTGTCGCATTTTTGAGGCGATTTTTTTCAATAATTATATATATGAAGAAGGGGAGGATTCCTACAATTGCCATATAGTGGGTGTAGAGACATAAAGCGTATAAGATTGAGAAGAAAATCCAATACATATTTTTTTTCTCATGCATTGCTTTAATAAAAAAATAAAAAGCGCAAAAATAAAGCAGGGCGAACAACGAGTACATCCGAGCTTCCGCAGAATATGCTATTAAAAAAGGATTTATGGCAAAAAGCATTGCCGCGATAAGGGCGAATTTTTTATCAATGCAATATTTTTTTAAAAATATATAGAAAATTCCCAAGTGCGCGATATTGGCGGAAATGGAAAAAGCCCGAAGCGCGAATGCCCCATAGCCAAAAATAGTTGACCATGCTTTCAAGAGGATATAGTAGAGGGGCGGGTGGATGTCGGATTTAATCATCTGAATCATTTCTTTCCATGGTTGTCGCACGAGTATTCCTGTAAACGCTTCATCATACCAAAATTCTCTTGAAAGAGAATGCTCTACGCGCGAAAAAATCGCAATTAAAAAAATAGAAGCAATCGCAACCATTTCAAATTTTTTAGGAGATATTTTCATAATGCCACCTGTTTTTTGGCGATTCTGTCTATCGTCGTATATATGATATAATATTCCTATGGAAACATACATTTTTATTTTAGGCAACCATCCAAAACTTTCTTTGGCCGAGATCCGCGCCCATGTATTAGGCCGGCGCATATCATATCATGATGAGACAAGCGTTTTTGTTGAGGCTGATGACATGGATTGTGAAAGAGTATTGCGAAGCTTGGGTGGAACTATAAAAATTGGAAAAGTTTTGCATACGCCTATCGGCGCGCAAAGCTTTGCTGATATTTTGAAAGAAAAGCCTGGAAAAATTATTTTTGGCATAAGTTTTTATGACCGGCGCACACGCAAGGAATACGAGCGGATGGGAATGGAGATAAAAAAAATTTTGAAAGCACAGGGCAGGAGCGCCCGGCTCGTTGTCTCACGAGAGCCCATACTTTCATCAGTTGTTGTGGCGAAAAATAAGTGCCGAGAGTTTATGCTCTTGCCCCGCGATGGCAAGACGGTGGTCGCGGAAACACTGGCCGTGCAAGAATTTGAAGATTATGGTTTTCGCGATTACGGCAGGCCCAGCCGCGATGCCGCGTCCGGCATGCTTCCTCCAAAGCTCGCGAAGATGATGATTAATCTTTCTCGTGCCCAAAAGAACGATATAATCCTTGATCCGTTCTGCGGATCAGGGACTATAGTGCAGGAAGCGGTTTTGATGGGATATAAAAATATCATTGGATCAGATAACTCGCCAAAGGCGATCGATGATACAAAAAAAAATCTTGAATGGTTGAAGGAAAAATACCGAATACAAGATACTCAATACCAAATATTTCAATGCGATGCCAGGCAGATTTCGCAAAGATTGGAAAGCCCCATTGATGTCATTGTGACCGAGCCGTACTTGGGCCCGGCGTTAAGCGGCCGCGAGACGCGAGAAAAAATATCAAAGATTGTCCGCGAGCTCTCAAGCCTGTATCTGTTCGCCTTGCGCGAATTTAAAAAAATACTCAAGCCCAACGCAATAATAGTTATGGCGATTCCATCGTTTCGCTTTCAAAATATCGTTGTCAGGCTCTCTATTATGCCCGAGATAACAAAAATCGGTTATCGAAGTGAAAATACGGAAGCGCTTTCATACAGCAGACCCGAACAAAAACTTATCCGTGAGATTGTGATTTTGAAAAATTTTTGAATCATGCCATTTCCGCAGCGAGCTTTAGAAAAAGAGTCCAGGGCGTCATGCCATAGGCAGATCTCAGCCCAAGGCTGATGAGCCTAGGGTTCAAGCCTTTGGCTGAAGCTTTAGGGTTTATACTATTTTAATTGAATTATTGACACAATATTTTATAAATGCTATATTATTATGTTAGTTCTTTTCACGTGTTTTCTTTATTTGAATGGTTCAAAGATGGAAGACACAAGGCTTTTACAGTAAGGAGTTTGTCATGACGCGAAAACGTGTCACCGACGAAGAGTATGGCAACCTTTCGCGAAGGCTCTCGGAGGTTTCTCGGAGAGTGGACGAAGGCACGTTGCCTTTTGAAGCGACAATGGAAGGGCTTCAGCGTCTTGTTGAAGGACAAGAAGCCAAGAAAAAGAAGGCCAGCGGCGCTTTTCCAATCGCCGTTGACTATTCAATGACGCTCGCCGACATGATCAAGACGGGTAAATACGACCAGGCGTATCCAGACGTCACTCAAGAGCATTTCCCGGTAGCGGGCGAAGGGACGATTGAGCTCAAGGCAGAGCTCATCCACTTCGGAAAAACCATGAATACAGTCAATGTGTTAAAAGAGCTTGACCGACGAGAGTATCGTCCTGCAACACTACAGGAACTCTTAGCTTTCGGGGCAAAATACCCTGAAAAGCAAAGGGAGTTTCCCATCATTGCTCTTGGCTCGGTCTGGACGTACTCGGGTGGTAGCCGCATCGTGCCGTGTCTCGATGGGGACGATTCTAGGCGTAGGCTGCGTCTGGACTGGTACGGCCGTGATTGGAGCGGCAGCTGTCGTTTCTTGGCTTTCCGCAAGTAGCTTCTTGATCTCTTGAATCCTTGAAGCTTAAAAAAGCTTCTTGAATTCTTGCCTGCCCGCCATTAGCTACGCTTCAGGCGTTGGCAGGCGGGCCTGTCCGCCGAATCCGCCATCTGGCGGAGTAGGTGGGAAACCTAAACCCTTTCTTATATCCAATATGGATTATAAGAAAGGGTTTTTTATTTAAAAAAATACCCCAGCATGAGGTTTATTGAAATTTATAGTTAATAGGAAAATATATAATAATAAAGTTATTTGTAAAGTTCCTTAAAGCAAATTTTTTAGAAGGAAATAAAAAAACGGGCAGAAGGAGTTTGCCCGTTCATATAAAATTCTAGTTTCTAGACGGATTATGTTTGTATAGATTCAACATGAAGGTGGACCGGTCTAAGATCCCAAGCTTTTGAGCCTGAAGGAAGCAGATCTTTGCCTCCTCATGACGCCCTAAACTAAAAAGAGCAGTTCCTTTATATTGCCATGTTTGGCCATCTTGAGGTTCTTCGGACAGAGCCCTTTCGCAACACTCAAGAGCTTCTTGAAATCGATCAAAGCCGAAAAGTGCTAAAGTCCTTCTCTTTAGTAAAGTAAAGTTTTTTGGCTCAAGTTCAAGAGCTTTTTGTGTAAAGTGGAGCATCTGTGCGAACAAAGGTCTGCACTCTTTAACCTTACGATTAATTGCCTCCAGGTCGGGATTTGGATCTTTCTTTGCAAATGTGAAATACGGAGTCTGACGGTACAACGATTCTACTATCATGATATAGGCGATCATATTTTTTGGATCTTGATCAAGACGGCTTTGGGCCAGTTTGAGCACTTCTTCATAGAGCTCGAACTCTATTTTTATACACATTAGATAGTTCAGCAAGTCTTTGTGTTGGGGGAAAATTTTTAGTCCCTTTTCACATACTTTCAGGGCTTCCGAATGCCGTCCAAGCATGGCGAAAGAGCCAGCATGGTAGACATAAAGCTCTGCCTCGCTGCTTGGGTCGAGCGGGATGATCATATTGAAGCAGTCGATACACTCTTGGAACCGATCAAGATGGAACAAAGCGCACGCCTTGATCTCCATGTTGTTTATCCTGACTTGCCTTGGAACATCTTTTGCTTTAAGGAGAACGTTTATCGCATGGAGAATTCCTTTGTAGTTCTTGGCGTGGATGGAGGCGCCCAAGGCCAATACGGCCCGCTGTTCCTCTTTTGTTACTTTGTGCATTGGATTTCCTCCTTAACTTGTCTAGAAAAAAATGTAAAGATCAAAGTAAGGGACAATATGTAATACTATAATACATTTTTTATATTGTCAATAACGTAAAAAAGGCTTTGACCCAAATCCATGGAGCAATCCTGAAGGGTCTTTTTTATTTTAAAAAATACCTTAGTATGATTTATTAAAATTTGCACCATTTTTTAAATATGTTTATAAGAAGGATATTGAGATTATTATAATGACCAAATAATAAAAAAAATCGTTTCAAAAACGAATTTATACATCAGATTTTTATTTTAGCACTATAGATAATTTTTGATTTGATACCATGTAATACCGGTTTGAATTTCAATCTCTTTTAATACATAATACAGAACGTCTTTTCTTAAATCAAAAAGTATGGTAATAGATTTTTGGTTGAATATATATGCGGCTTTAAAATGACTGCCTTTGCCACCCTTTGTGCTTATTTCAAAACCAAGATGAGTAAGCGCCCTGGTTAATTTGTTTCTTTTTAATTTATCAGGAAGTTGACTAAGTGAGGGCATATTTATTCTCTGTCACCACTTTTTTAATAGCAGCCTCTTTGCGGTAAGACGATGGTACTTCGAATGAAGTGAGTATGGCATCCTTAATGTTCTTATCCAGTTCTTCGGCATCTTTGCCATGGGTAACAATTGAACCGTATCTGAAATTTTTACTAACCGCCATTAAGCCGTTTTCTGTTTTATGGTAATCAAATATAATAGCGCTGTTGTTTCTGAAGTATTCGGATACTTCAAAAAGTCCTTGTGGGACAAATTTGCCACCCCAAAGAATTTTCACTGCATAATCTTTTACCTGTTTTCCCAACGACATGATTTTGATGGTTATTTGTTGATTTTTATTATAACAATAAAAAAATAAGTGTCAAATAAGATTATTATACCACTTTTTTAAAAAAGGAAAAAGTGATTGAGGCTATACATTAAAAAAAACCAAAAATGCGAGAAACCATTTTAAATTATATTTTATTTTTTATCAGCCAAGAAAAACAAACATTTAGCTGGGGATGAATTTTTTCACCCTTTTCAATAAGTTTTTTTGCGTCGTCAAAATCAAAGAATTCTCCGGACGACACTTCTCCATCTCGAAATAGAAAACCATCATCCGCTTTTGTAATATAGAGCTCAATAAACCTTTTATGGCCGTCGGAAATAAATAGCATGGAATGTATTTTTTCTACGGGAGTTTGTATACAAATTTCTTCAAAAAGTTCGCGTTTCGCGGCTTGTTTATATGTCTCTCCTGTTCGTACGTGCCCTCCAGCAGAGGTGCAATAGTATCCCGGGAGAAAAGACTTTGTTTCAGATCGTTTTTGAAAATATATTTTATTTGACGTTGGATGTATTACAAAAACATGAACAATACGATGGTTGAGTTTTTTTCTATAAACTTCCTCTTGCGCTACCGTACCAATTGTTTCGTTGTCGTCATTTACGATATCTAGATATTCCATAAAAGCTTATTGTATTTTTTTTAAAAGCAAGTCGCTGTAAGATACCGAAATAAGATCTTCTTTTGGAATATCAAAGAGTTTTAGGAAGTTATTGCATTGTTCAAGCAATTTTTCTTTCGCAATAGTGCCGTTACTGTCAATAGCTTCAATTTCAACGAACGTTCCAAGCCCCTTTACGGTATCAATATGGAATTTTATATTGTCTATAAAATATATTTCCCGAGTTTTATCAATTATTGTAAGAATGCCAAGCGAGTTGAGGAGAATATTTTTAAGTGAGGATTTTAGATCGATTTTATAAAGAATAACGTCTGATTGTTTTGGGCCCTCTTTGTTTTCTCTCTCGTAAAAGATAAGATAATTTTCAATATTGCCTTCGCGCAACTTGAGTCTTCCTTTATTCACTTTGAAGTATGTATCTATTTGGTGATCTGTTCCCTTAAAGTCCGCATTATGAGATGTTAAAATAGTACGGATTTTTTCGTGATTTTCGCACTTTGCTTTAATTTCAATATTGAGATGTTTCATGGTGTCTTTATTGTAGCAAGAAACTGTTGTTATGTGTATTATATTTTTTTAAAGAAAGAAAAAAAATTCCGGCTTAATGCCGGAATTTATAATGATCTTCTATAAATCGGAGTTTTTGGGCGGGTACATCTGTGAGTTTCTTTACTGTCTTCAACGCGGGATACAGCTCATTCCCGAATGGCTGGCAGAGAAGACTTAAGAGCTACTCGTTAGATTGATTTTGCCAATCCCAGTAAGCGAGTCACCTCGCACAAACACAGTGGGTCAGACAAGCTGGCGCTACTTCAGGGGCATCATAGATGCCCTACTAAGATCAATTCTAAGAAATTTTTTGTGATTATGCAAGTGGATAAAAAGTATGGGATCCCTCTTGCCCAATAATATTAGAGACTAAATCTAGATTCCCGCTTTCGCGGGAATGACAGGGAAGAGCTACACATTAAACCTAAAATGCGCGACGTCGCCGTCTTGGATGACGTAGTCTTTTCCTTCAACGCGGAGTTTGCCTTTTTCTTTGGCGCCGAGCTCTCCCGCGCAGGCGATGAAATCATCGTACGCAATAATTTCGGCGCGTATGAAGCCTTTTTCAAAGTCGGTGTGAATGACGCCGGCGGCTTCGGGAGCTTTGGCGCCGCGACGTACAGTCCATGCCCGACTTTCTTTGGGCCCGGAAGTGAAAAAAGTAATGAGCCCTAAAATTTCGTAGGACTTTTGGATAATCTTATGGAGTCCGCTCACCTCAAGGCCGAGTTCTTTGAGATATGCCTTGGCCTCATCGTCAGAGAGTTCGGCGAGCTCCGCTTCAATTTTCGCGCAGACGGGGATCGCCCCTTCCATTGTGGCTTCCCCCTCCCCTTTATCCCCTCCCACCAGGGGAGGGGAAGAGTGTGTGGATTTATTGCCTTCCATAAGGGGAGAGGAATTCCTTAGCTTTACATTTTCTCCCTCCCCACTTGTGGGGGAGGGGTGGGGAGAGGGGGATTTTAACAGCGGAGAGTCTTCGTCTACGTTCATTACCATTATCATAGGCTTTGCCGTGAGAAGGTTTAATCCTTTTATAGTCTCGCGCTCTTCGTCGGTGAGCTCAAGTGCATTGGCAAGTTTTCCTTTTTCCAAATGTTCTTTAAGTTTTTTTAATACCGGGACTCGCGCCATTGCTTCTTTGTCATTGCCCTTGGCATTGCGCTCTTCTTCTCGCATGCGCTTGTTAATGGTTTCAAGGTCGGCAAAGATAAGTTCTAAATTAATGGTTTCTTTGTCCGATTCGGGGTCAACGCGGTTTGAGACGTGAATAATATTTTTGTCGGTAAAGCCGCGCACGACATGGACAATTGCTTTTACCTCGCGGATGTGGGAGAGGAATTTATTCCCCAGTCCTTCGCCTCTGTGCGCGTCTTTGACAAGGCCGGCAATATCAAAAAATTCAATAACAGTCGGAATGGTTTTTTCCGATTTTGAAATGTGAGAAAGTTTTTCAATCCGCTCATCTGGCACTGTTACCACGCCGACATTGGGGTTTATTGTGCAGAATGGATAATTCGCGATTTCAATTGGTTTTTTGGTGAGCGCTTTGAAAAGTGTTGATTTGCCGACATTGGGCAGTCCGACAATGCCGATGGAGAAGGACATAGGATTAGGTTTTAGCTTATAGTGAGTAGTTTATGGTTTGTAAGGTATATTAAGGAATTTATAATTTTATCCTATTCCGCACTGTGTAAAAACAGCAAGAAAAATTGGAATAGATACCATACAATATACACCCGCACGTAAAAAAAGCAAGGTCATATTTTGCTTCGGAGGGTTTTGTCCATTCAAAATGTATAGAAGTTTATGGGCTTGTGGGCTTCACAAGTTTTGTGGCGTAATATATAATAGTATACAGAGGGACTATGTATCAAAAACACATACTCATAAAAAAACAAATAGAATTTTGCCTGATAGTGTTTCTGGGTGTGATCTCTGTAGCAGTGGGGGTTACTTTTTTTGCCATTGCGAAAGACGAGCCCGCTCCGTCAGGAATAACAACTTCCGGACAAACAACCCAGCCACCCGCAGACGTGAATGTGCAAATCAGTTTGCACAAGCCGCAGAATGGCTCCACATTAAGCGCGACAGCATTGCTTGAAGCAAAAAGTACCTATCCTCTTGATGGGCTTTTATTCATTTTAGATAATCCCGATTCGGTCATTTCGCCGGACAAGCAGTTTTCCGCGCAAAATATTTCTGGCGATAGATTAACATGGCAATATACCCTAAATTCAGCCGAGCTTTCTAATGGAAGCTATGCCGTTTCTGTTATTGGTTTTGTGGGGTTAAAAGCATATCCTGCGGCACAGACTCTGACAATTTTTATTAACAATCTTCCTTCAAGCATAGATTTTTTATTCATCCAGCCGAGCCAAAGCCAAATATCAGGCATTGTCACTTTGCTGGCTCAATCAAATGTTTTGGTTGATTCGGCACAGTTTGAGATTTCGGGCCCAGCCATTCTCTATTACCCGGCGATTATTGATGGAAGATATATACAAACCCAATGGGATACCGCTTCCTTTCCCAATGGAGAGTACAAAGTTGGAATTGTTGCAAAAAAGCTGGATAGAGCGTACGCAAGCAATATATCCACATTTTTTGTAAATAATACAGCACCGACAATCCAAACGAATACTTCCGGAACGGCTCAATTGCCGCCCACTCAAGAAGCGCCTCAAACGCCACCCCCCATTGATATTTTTTTGTTTTTGCCGGACGAAACACCCGTTTCAAAAACCGTTCGGCTTGAAGCCAAAGCATCTTCTGCTTTAGATGAGCTCATTTTTATTATTACTGGAAGTTCTCAAGAGTATCAGCTAGGAGGAAGACTTGACGGGGCAAGCTGGATCTCGTATTGGGATACGCTCAAAGTCCCCAATGGGAGCTACGCGGTAATCGCGAAGGCCAAGGCACAAGGATTTGTATATCAAACAAAGCCATTCACCCTGAATGTTCAAAATATTGGAACCGAGCAGGCAGTGCCCGTTGTTTTTATTACCTCGCCCTTGCCATATTCAAAGATATCCAGATCAGCAAAATTTTTAGTTGCTGTTAGTAACGCAAAACCAGATAGGATGTTTATTAAAATTTTTAAAGAGCTTCATAAATTTTCGCTTGAGCTCAATAATGATCCGGCGAACCAAAGTATCTGGTATGTTTTGTGGGACAGCACAAGCGTGAACAATGGTGGGTATACTGCGCAGGCCATGACATCGGTGAGCGGGGCTCAGTATGCGTCAGAGCGGATAGTTTTTCAGGTGGAAAATGTAGAAGGCGGTAATACGCAGCAAGAAGGATCTTTTATTCCAAAAGAAAATCAGGATAACGCTCCAGAAGGTATTTCGGCGGAGCCCGAGCTGGAACATAATGAGATTGAGAAAACAACCGCAGGCGAAATAAGAGATGGTGATAACAAAACAATGAGAGTACGGGAGAATTTTCAAAAAAATCAAAGAGATTCTATTCAAGAAAAGATGAAAGAATGTTCGGTCGCGGGCATTGTATCCGAGGAAGGCTGTAAGATATATCAGTTGAAAAAAATCGGGATAACCGATGAGTGCATACGGGTAAAAATATTTAATATCCATCGCTGCCAAGAGTTTTTACGGCTTCCCAATGATTGCATTAATGAGGGAATATTGGATCTTTATGCCTGCCAGCGATTCAAATTTTCACAAGAGAGCCAAAAAAATAATGACTCATCGCGTGTCGCTTCTGTGGCGCAAGATAGCGCGTGTGTTGGCAAAGATGACGCCGAATGCCAAAAAATTATAGCACGCGAGTATTTTCCACAGGAATGCAAAGCGCAGGAAATAACCTCAAAAAAAGAATGCGAGGAATTTTTGCAAAAAATTACATTTCCTTCCGAGTGCGTAGAAAAGCATGCGTTTACGCAGTGGGAATGCAATAATATCATCAAGGAAAAATATTTTGAAGAAGAATGCCAAAGGCAAAAAATCACAAGCAGTCAAGAGTGTTTTGATTATATATTTGATCGATATATTTCAAAAATAGGGTGCCAGGGATTGGATGATATTTCGTGCAAAGAAGTTTTGCGCCGCAGGCATTTGGGCGTTGCCGCAAAGAAGATAAAAGAGTCTGAAAAAATAAAAGAAATTTTAGATCCATTCATCAATAGCGATGTTACTTTACGCCCGAAAGACGTATCAGCGGACGGAGATGATCTTACCCAGATAACAAGCGTTGAAGACATTGTGCCCATTGTAGTAAAAAAAGAAACAAATGTACTTTTTATTCCAGCTGCCGGAACAGTAGAGCTTTTGCACAATGACAGGGTGGAATCTTTGGCCAACGCCGTTATGCTCTCTGATTTTGATCAAGATGGCCTCTCTGATGATGTTGAAGAAAGGCTTGGCACGAATCCTCGCAACCCCGATTCTGATGGCGACGGGTATTTGGATGGGATAGAGGTAAGGGGCGGGTTTAATCCTCTGGGGACCGGACCAATACAAAAGAAGCTTGGGGGCATTGATGAGGCGCTTGTGGCCCGCGCGAATATTGAGCATCCAAAAATTTCGGGTATACTTTCGGAAGACCTAGAGATTGAAAAAGTAGAAGATGTTGCCGAGCCGGCGAGCATTGATGAAAATAGAGATGGAACAACTAATACGTTTTACAAGTTTTCGGGCAAGGGTATTCCCGGCGAGGTCGTCGCGATATACGTATACAGCGATTTGCCGCTTCTTTTAACAACAACGGTTGATGAGTTCGGCAATTGGTCGTACACGCTCAAGGAGTCGCTTCGTGACGGAGAGCATGAGGCGTATGTGACAATAAACGACAGCACCGGAAAGGTTGTTGAAAAAAGCAACCCTTATTCTTTTTTCATTAAAGAGGCAAAAGCCGTAACAGCTAAAGAATTTTTTATAGAAGGGCTCTCTGCCCGCAGCTCATCGTGGGATAATGTTAAATCTTATCTTCTTATTGCGGGTGCTGTCATGCTTTTGGGAATTGTTTTGGTAATTTATTTTCTGCTGCACGGCAAGAAAGATGATTATTTTTAGAGGCTAAGAAATTAATTTTATTCATGAAAGAAAAGAAAGCACGGCACGTATTTTCGGATGTGAGATTCCAGCTCGCGTATGGAATTTTTTTAATGGTACTTATTCCTTTTTTGATTATTTTCAACACAGTTTTTATTATCAATCAGTATAATAAAAATACCGATATCGCCCTTCAGAGGCAGGCGCTTCTTTTGGCGAGAATGTTTTCCTCTGCTGCTAAAAATAATCTTCAAGATACATTCGCCATTCAGGAAATACTCAATTCAGTCAAGGCCTCAAGCCCGGATATCTTGTCACTTCACATTCTGGTTCCCGAGACGGATGGATTTAGGGTTGTGGCGAGTACTGTTTTGGATAATATTAATACGCAGATTAATTATTATTACTATACGGTTGCTTTTCAGCAAAAGGAAAACGAGGCGCTAGCAACCGATTCTGTAAAGTTAGCGCAACTTAATGGTAAGATTGGACTTGAGCTCGTTTTAGACGAAGAACGATTTTGGCTCGTGTCAATGCCTTTATATAATTTGCAAAAAAATAAAGCCGCGCTTTTAAGTATTCAGATGTCTTCAAAAGTAGTGGATGAGCTTACCAACAGCAGTTGGAGATCTTCTCTTGTCTCTTTGGCTCTGTCAACCCTCATAGCCGTGCTTTTTTTGGCAGCGTCAACGCGGCTGTGGGGCTACGCCTCACTATATAAAAAAATTCGGCAAGTAGACGCCATGAAAGACGAATTTATTTCCATAGCTTCGCACGAATTGAGAACCCCGATAACGGCCATGCGCGGATATGTCGCCATGATGCTTGACGGAAGCTATGGCAAAATCACAAAAAATGTGAGAGGCGGGCTTGATCGGGTTATGACATCTACGAAGCGGCTCGCGGGGCTCATTGAAGATCTATTGAATGTATCAAGAATTGAGCAGGGAAGAGTGATTCTCAATATGAAATCATTCAATCCCAAAAATGTCATCGTTGATGTTGTGCGCGAACTTGAACCTCAAGCTCAAGAAAAGCAACTTAGCTTAGAGTATTCGTCAAATAAAAGCAAGATTGAAAATATCTACGCCGACTCCGATAAATTCAAAGAAATTCTTTTAAATATAATAGGAAACGCAATAAAATATACGAAGAAAGGCTCGGTTGTCATATCACATGAAATAAAAGATTACTCCCTTGAAGTGAAGGTGAAAGACACCGGCATTGGAATGTCAGCGGAGGATCAGGGAAGGCTTTTTGAAAAATTTTTCCGAGTGCAAAACGATTATACGAAAGGAGTGGTGGGAACAGGCCTTGGCCTCTGGATAACGAAACAACTGGTTGAAATAATGAAAGGAAAAATTTATATTGAAAGTATGGAAGGGGTCGGCTCGCAGGTAATTCTCATTTTTCCGCTTGCAAAGTCCGCGACGATTCAAAAGAAATAGGTAGTATTAAGACTTAAGATTATAGAAAAGTAAATTTGTCATTTTTTTAGATCCCCCGATAGCCATCGGGGGTGCGCCATGACAATTTTTTGCAGTTTCAATATCATATGAAAAAAATTTTTGTTTGCTATATAATTTTTATTATTATATCGTCCGGATGCGCGAAAAAAACAACGGATGATATAATAAACGCGACAACTGGCATAGGAACTATTGAAAAAAAGATTCAGGCGGAATCAGACATTGCCAAGGCGCAGTGCGTAGAGTTATGCAAAGCGGCCCTGCAAAACGAAACCAATCTCTCGAGCGGACCTTGTATTGGAAATCCCATTCCCAATATGCAAGACTGGGTATGCGATGTGGCACATTCGCCCAGGATTGATACCGATAATCAAGAGAAAAATCAGTGCGCGGCATTTCGTGAAGGCAAGGCAAAACATTTTATAGAGGTGGATGAAGATTGTAACTTTATAAAATCATATTGATGCGAATACCACGAATAGCAAATGCTAATACTGCGGATAAATATGGATAAGCAATCTGAAAAATTAATTTATCCAGAATTATCCTATATCATAATGGTTGTTGCTATAAGATCCATAACGACCATGGTCGCTATAGAAATGAAAAACAATATGCCGATGCGATGGAATTCTTGCTAAATGAAAAAGGCATAATCCTTGAAAGAGAAAAGAAATTGCCGCCTTCTTTTGAGGGGGAGAAAATGAGAAGTATTCCTGATTTTGTAATAGCTGATGCAATAGTTGTTGATTTTAAAGCCAAGGATTTTATTACCAGAGATGACTATTATCAAATGCGCAGGTATTTGATTTCGTTGAATTTTAAATTGGGTATAATCTGCAATTTTCGCCAAAGGATTCTTGTTCCCAAAAGAGTAATAAATTCTCAATTATAAATTAATACTATTTGCGGTATTTGCATAAAAAATTTGCAGTATTCGCATCAAATAATATGATCAACCCCGAACATCAAGAAAGGCGCCTTGCGCCCATAGATACAAAATTACAAAGAAAAATTTCCGTTCAGGTTGTCGTGCTGTCGCTGATTATCGTGTCAGCAATTTTTATTGCCCTAGAAATTGTTTTTCGGGCAATTACCTCCTTGCGATCAGGAGTATAATTTAGGATTTACGCGCCAAGTTCATTTCCCCTCCTCATGAGCCCGCTCGCCGACGAGGCAGGGAGGGGCTGGGGAGGTCATCGTATTATATCGCAAGACCCCCTCTTCCATCTCCCCAGCCTTGCCGTCCGCTCCGGCTCGAGTCGAGACGGGGCGAGGCAGGCCCTCACACGGGGGAGAAATAGAAAAAAAAGATAATTCGTATTTGTTACCCGTTACTGATTACGGGTTACTCGTTACTCATCATTTTCTTGAAAGCTCAAATACCGTATCTAAAAGCATTGCGACCGTGATCGGGCCAACACCTCCGGGCGTGGGAGTGGCGAATTTTGCCACTTTTTTTATTGACTCAAGGTCAACGTCGCCAAAAAATCCATTTTCTGTTTTTGTGATTCCAATATCAATAATCGTCGCGCCCTTTTTTATCATATCGCCCGTGATGATTTTTGGTTTTCCAAGGATGGAGATGACGATATCCGCTTCTTTTAAATTTTTTTTTGCATTTGTTGCTTCAAGCGTTGTGGCATCAACACGCGCTCCTTTATCTTCTAGGGCTTTCACAATAACCTGTCGGAATATATCGGATCTGGAAAGCACGCATACGCGTTTATCCACCACATCCATTGCAATACTTTTTAAAATATAAAAAATGGTTTTTATGAGCGGAGGAAGATGCGCTGTTTTTTGAGAAAGTATTTTTTTTATGTTTTGGGGGTGAAACCCATCAGCATCTTTTTTTGGATCAATGCCATCAATTATTTTTTGTGTGTTTATGCCTTTTGGCAAAGGCAACTGCACAATAATCCCCGTGATAGCTGGGTCATTATTAAGAAAACGTATCATGTCAATAATTTGACCTTCGGTTTCTTTTTCGCAGATGTATTTATGGAACTCCATTCCCACTTTCTGGCACGCTCTTTCTTTGTTCCTCACATAGAGTTTTGACGGTTCATCATCCCCGACTAAAATGACCGCAAGGCCGGGATGGAAGTTTTCTTTGATAATTTTTTTTTGAAGATCCAAGAGGATTTCTTCGGCGAGTGCCTTGCCGTCAATGAGATGAAATTCGTGATTGTGCAATTTTTTGACCATAGCCTATTGTTATGTGTCATGCTGCCCTCGGCCATGAGCTTCTCTCGACCCCGAGTTAGAGACCGAGGGGCGAGGCCGAATGGAACTTGTTTCAGCATCTAAATAAAACCAATGAAGATCCTGAAATAAATTCAGGATGACAGATAAATAATATTAATTCAACTCTTGGTATATTGGAAATTCTTTTGTTGCATCCTCAACGATTTTTTTTGCGCGCGATTTAGCGTCTTCGCTGTTAGTATTTTTCAAAATATCGGCTATAGCTTTTCCAATGGCTTTCATTTCATTTTCTTTCATTCCACGAGCGGTAATTGCGGGGGTGCCCAGCCGTATGCCCGAGGGCTTGAATGGAGGCGCGGGGTCGAATGGAATAGAATTTCTGTTTGTAAAAATATTACATTCAGCTAAAGCGTCCGATCCAACTTTTCCAGTAATTTTGAGGGGGAGGCAATCTATGAGCATGAGATGATTGTCTGTTCCGCCGGAGACAAGCCTTATGTCCTCACCCATAAGAGTTTCCGCGAGAGTTTTCGCGTTTTTTACTATCTGATGGCAGTAGTCTTTATAGTCTTGCGTGTCTGCTTCTTTAAAACAGACTGCTTTTGCTGCTATCACATGCTCCATTGGGCCTCCCTGCGTGCCAGGAAAAATAGCGCGGTCAATGGCTTGGGCATATTTTTCTTTGCAAAGGATAATCGCTGATCTCGGTCCACGCAAAGTTTTATGCGTTGTTGACATTACCACGTCAGACTCTGGAAACGGATGGGGATGGTCGCCCGAGATGCACAGCCCAACGAAATGCGAAATATCCGCCAGAAGTATTGCGCCCACTTCATCGCAGATTTCTTTGAATTTTTTAAAATCAAATATTCTCGGATATGCCGTAGCGCCTGTCACTATCATCTTTGGCTTTTCTTTAAGCGCGATTTCACGAATTTCATTCATATCAAGGAGCTCGGTGTCTTTTCGCACTCCGTATTGGACAAAGTTAAAAAGTTTTCCGCTCATGTTTACCTTATGCCCGTGCGTAAGATGCCCACCCTGGTCGAGCTTCATTCCCAAGACCTTATCGCCTCTCTCAAGAAGCGCAAAATAGATCGCGAGGTTCGCTCCGCTGCCTGCATTGGGCTGGACATTGGCGTGCTCGGCCCCAAAAAGTTTTTTGGCGCGTTCAATTGCCAAAAGCTCCACTTCGTCTATGAATTCGTTTCCCGTATAGTATCGTTTTTTAGGATATCCTTCGGCGTATTTATTGGAAAGCGGACTTGCCATGGCTTCAAGCACCGCCAAGGAGGCATAGTTTTCAGAAGGAATCATAACAAGTCCGTTTTTTTGTCGGTTTATTTCGTTTCCGATAATTTTTGAAATTTCTGGATCTTCGCTTTTGAGATGGGTATAAAGCATATGTTTTTTATTCCCCTTCGCTGCATACTCCCGTAAGCATTCGGGACTACGGCGGAGTAGGCGAGGGGGAAGTTAACAGCGTGGAATGAAGATTAATACTTAGATGCTACGCGGTCTTTGTTACGGGGTTTGAAATTTGTTTCATGAATAACATGATTGTACTTTAAAATTTTTTCCACGTTTCGTCAACTATGGAATGTGCTGCCGGCTAAGAAGCTATTGCTATTTTTAAAAATACATGTATAATAGAGTTATTATATAACTAATTCATTATACCTTTATATGCCAGAAGCGAAAAAAGAGCAAAATATCAATCCGTGGATAGTATCAACAATAGTACTTGCCATTGCCATTGTTGGAATTTTTATTTTTGGTGGCAAAAGCCTTTTCTCAAGTTTCGGCGGAAATATTGAAGCCATTGGATCCAAAGAGGGATCTGACAGCCTGCTAAAATTTTTATCGGAAGTATATGGCGATAAAGTTGGAACCGTAACTCCGAGCGGTGTCACGGAGGAAAACGGGCTTTATAAAGTAACGGTAACATTCGCAAAGGATAGCCAAACAAGTTCGGGCGATCTTTATATTACCCGAGACGGCAAGCTTTTTATTCCGCAGATAATCAATATTGATGACACGGTTTCAAAATTTCGTGAAGCAAACAAGCCTCAAGGCGCCGCGGTTGATGCTAATGTGAACGCCTCGCCGGAAGGCTCTCCTGCCGTAATGGATAAGGAAAAACCAAGCGATTCTCCCGCAAAAGAAACTTCTCCTAAGGGATCAGATACAAATACCAATAGTGGGGGCGCAGCACCGGTTCAAGAATAAATTTTTAAGAAAATATATTTTTATCAGGGAATGGCATTCTATTCCCTGATTTTATGGCTCTTCGTCAAATAGTGTGGTGATTGAGTATCCAATAGAGTGGTAAAAATG